>JAGAZK010000257.1 GCA_017940085.1 Campylobacter sp. | reverse complement strand
ATTTTACTAAAAATATAGTCAATGAAATCCCACAAATTTATACACCAATAAAAATGGCTCAAGATGCCCAAAAACTCGCCAAAAATCTAAAAAATACAAGTTGTGAGATTTATGATGAAAAATATCTCAAAAATGAAAAAATGAACGCATTTTTAGCAGTTTCTCAAGCAAGTCCAAACAAACCAAGACTAATCCACCTTGCTTATAAACCAAAAAAATCACTCAAAAAAATCGTTTTTGTGGGCAAAGGTCTTACTTATGATAGTGGTGGGCTTAGTCTAAAACCAAGCGATTATATGCTTACTATGAAAAGCGATAAAAGCGGAGCTGCGGCTTGTATGGGAATAATAAAAGCAGCAAGTGAGCTTGAACTTCCTTTTGAAATACACGCACTCTTAGGAGCTACCGAAAATATGATAAGTGGAAGTGCTTATAAGCCTGATGATGTTATTATTTCAAGATCTGGTGTGAGTATTGAAGTTAAAAACACTGATGCTGAGGGTAGGCTTGTTTTGGCTGATTGTTTGAGCTGGGCTCAAGATCATTTAAAACCTGATTTACTCATAGATTTAGCTACTTTAACGGGAGCTTGTGTAGTTGGGCTTGGCGAATATACAAGTGGGGTTTTGGGCAACAATTTTGAACTTCAAAGCGAATTTAAACAAAATGCTGGAAAAAGCGGGGAATTATTAAGTATTTTGGAATTTAATGATTATTTAAAAGATCTTATCAAATCAGATATTGCCGATGTCTCAAATACAGCTTCAAGCAGATATGGTGGGAGTATTACAGCAGGATTATTTTTGGATAAATTTATTCAAGACAAAAACAAAAATATTTGGCTTCATTTAGATATTGCAGGTCCTGCATTTGTGCAAAAAGCTTGGGGATACAATCAAGCAGGAGCAAGTGGAGCTGGTGTGAGAGCAAATATTTATTATTTATTAAATTTAGTGCCAAAAAAGGATAAAAAATGAGTCTAGCCGTAGGAATTGTAGGGCTTCCAAATGTCGGTAAATCGACTACTTTCAATGCTCTAACCAAAGCCCAAAATGCTCAAGCTGCAAATTATCCTTTTTGCACGATCGAACCAAACAAAGCCGTAGTCGCTGTGCCTGATATGCGTCTTGGAAATCTAGCCAAAATCGTAAATCCTGAGAGAATTGAGTATTCTGTGGTAGAGTTTGTCGATATTGCTGGGCTTGTCAAAGGTGCTAGCAAAGGCGAAGGCTTGGGGAATAAATTTCTTTCAAATATACGCGAAACTGCCGTGATTTTGCATATTGTGCGTTGTTTTGATGATGAAAACATCACTCATGTAGAAAATAGCGTAGATCCTATAAGAGATATTGAGATTATCCAAACAGAATTAATCTTAGCAGATATTGAACAAATCACTAAAAAAATTGAAAAACTCACAAGAGATGCCAAAAGTGGCACAAACAAAGAAGCCAAAGCCATGTTAGAGTGTGCAAATGAACTACTTGAGCATTTAAATCAAAGCAAATCCGCTAGTAGTTTTAGTAAATTTGACACCGAAATTTTCAAATCTCTAAATAAAGAACTTCGTTTGCTTTCAGCCAAAGAAGTAATTTATGGGGCAAATGTCGCAGAAAGCGATATTTCACAAGATAATGATTATGTCAAAAAACTAAGAGATTATGCTACAAAAAACAATCATGAAGTAATTAAGCTCTGTGCCAAATTAGAAGAAGAGCTTGTCGGACTTAGCGATGAAGAAGCTCTAGAAATGCTACACGAAATGGGCGCACAAAATAGCGGCTTAGAACAAATCATTAAAACTTCATTTTCTAAACTTGGTCTTATTAGCTATTTTACAGCTGGGGTGAAAGAAGTCAGGTCTTGGACGATAAAAAAAGGCTACAAAGCCCCAAAAGCAGCAAGTGTGATACATAATGACTTTGAAAAAGGCTTTATTAGAGCAGAAGTTATAAGCTATGATGATTTTATAAATCTTGGTGGAGAACAAAAAGCTAAAGAAGCTGGCAAAATGCGACTTGAGGGCAAAGATTACGAAGTCCAAGACGGCGATATAATGCACTTTAGATTTAATGTATAAATAAATTTACTCCAAATTTGGATTTAAATTTATTTGCTACAAACCAGCAAATAAATTTAAATCCATAACTAAAGACTTAAATCACAAATATTTATATAATAAATTTAAAAAATTATTTTTTATGCCGATATAGTTGTGATTATTGTGCAAAAATAAGGAGAATTTAATGTTTTTAAGGATTTTGTTAAGTGTATTTTTGGCTTTTAGCTTTTCATTTGCTACACAATTTTTTGTTGTAAATACTGGCAATCCCAAAAATTTAGTGGATTTAATCAAAAAATACCAAAACAGAGCAAATAAGGCTAAGTCTTATGGGATTGCAAATAGTTTTACATTTGATTATGAAAGAGATAAAATTGATATAATAAATGACGGGAACAATACATTGTTTTATCTAATAACAAACAAATTTCAAAATGATCCTACAAAAGAGCTTATTTCAATACCAAATTTAAATAAAATGAATTATTCTTGTGATAATTATGGTCTTGGCGGACCTAATTGTTCATTTACCAATTATTATTCTAATGTAAATTTTTCTACAAATACGATTGCTGGGTGGTTTTATTTAACTGAATATCCAAAAAACAATGATAAATTAGTAATAATAAATAGAATAAATACAAAAAGATTTTATCCACTTATGATGGATAGACCTTTTTTTAGATTATATGTTAATTCAAATGGTCGCCTTGTGTTGGATTATACACTTACAAGTGGTGGATTACAAGAACTAATCACAAACGAGTCAATTCCTTTAAATACAAGGGTTTATTTGCAAGCAAACAATATTGGAATGACTTATGAAGTAGGTTGGAAGACGGCAGATGGCGTTAGTTCTATTAAAAGAATAACTTCACAAAGCCAAGTCGAACCACTAGATTTGAAAACAAATATAACCAATAATCCAGATAGTAATTTTACTGTGTCAATTTCATTTCCATTTGGTGCAAGTTCTTGGGACATGAATAGTAGCCAATGGGATTCAAATAAAAGTCAATGGAGCTTAAATCAGGATAAATATGAACAAATGATTAAAGACTACAAGGTTTCTGAATTTTATTTTGATGCGTATGAGCCATTATTTAGCAATATGAATAAAAGTGTCAAAAATAAAGAAGTTCATCAAAATATGCTTACTTTAGATAATGAATTTTTACTAAAAGTCTATAACGATCTACTAGGGCAAACAAATCATTTCTCACCTAATACAATGCAAATTTTTTCTTATGACAATATGCTTTTTGTAGATGTTAGAGAGTATCGCAATTAAGGAAAATGATGTCAAATATTTCTATGCCAAATTATAGTCTTTTTATAAATCCACTCCAACCAAACACAGAGAATTTATCTCAAATCAAAATCGTATCCCAAAATCAAGAAATAAACTCTCAAATTTGGCAAGATGATGATTTTCAAAGCGGACTTAAAACGCATACTTTGCATTTGGATCCGCTTGGCATATATGATTTAAATTCTTTGTTAAAAACTGAATATAGACCAAGTGCTACCCAAATAATAACTGCAAATATGCTTGATAATATCTTAGGAGACGGCGTATTTAATACTAGAGATTTTGGCGGGACAAGCTATTATCTAAGCCCAAATATAAATCCTGAAAAATATTTTTATAGTGATAGTTTTGAAAAATATATGGCATTGTATATACAAAATGAAGACGAAAGAGAAACATTTAGGGCTCAAATGGCAGAAGCTATTAAAAATAATATCTTAATTAGCTTTGAAAGTATCGAGCAACTCAGCTTTGCTAATAGTTACGAAGCAATAGATAAAATCAAAGTTTATAATATAAGTAGCGATTATTTTAATTATTTTACCAAGTCCCGCACAAATTCAGGATTTATTCAAAATGACAATGTTTATTTTGAATTTAATCCAAGCTCAAAAGATCTAATTAATAATTTTATTAATTCTTATGGTAAATCAAATTTGATTGAGACCAAATTTGGCAAAGCTGAAATATTTTTGGATATTGATGGAGATGGAGTTGTAGGATATGACGGCAAAGAATTATTAAAAGCCAATTATGAATTATTTAATCTTGATAGCAATCACGATGCAGTTTTGGACAAAAACGATGAGTATTTTAACAAACTCAAAATCAAAGCCTATGACAAAGACGGCAATGAAATCATCAAAAAACTAAGCGAAATCAGCAGAAAAATAGATTTACGAACATTTATCAAAACCCAAGATGAGATTTTAGATGAATTTGAAAAATATAGTCTTGGTCACGACAACAGTATCAAAGAAACAACAGAATTTGCCTACAAAGCACTTTCAAATGAATTTTATGGCTTATTTAGAGCAGAGATTAGATACGAAGAAATGAGCTTAGAAGATATAAAAATATTTGCCCAAAACGCCGATGAAAATGGCTGGATAAATGTAGAAGATTTGTATAATAGCAATAAATTTAAATCTCTCCAAAGCAATATCCATTTAGCTTATGCAAAAGTGGGGTTTGATGGAGAAATTCATCTTGAGGAGCTTTTTGTAAGTGCGAAAAATCTTGAAAATTTAATAAGTGGGCTTGAGCTAGACGGGACGCCTAAAAATGCAGGTTTTGATCCTAGAATTAACGATACCAAAGAATACATCAAAGACCAAAGCAAGAGATTTTTAGATATGTATAATGACTACAAAAACGAGCTAAAAGCAAGAGATAGATTTATAGCAAGTTTAAGCAAAGAAGAAAAAGCTGCTGTAGATATAAATTCGCTCAAAAGTAGTGCTATGATACAAATTGAAGATGAATTTACTAAAGCTACAAAAATGAAATTTAGTCTCTCAAATCTAGAAAAAGTATTTCAAATAGCTATGAAAAATCCTGAAACTCTAGCCAACAAACTCACCGATACTGATTATATCAAAGCTATCAGAGTAAATGAAAATGGCACTTTTACGCTTCGTTTTACAAGCGGTAGAGAAATCATAGTATCCAAACTATATAAAGAAAATAGAACAATGTTTCATGAAGGCAATTTACCAAATTTAAATCTCAAAAATATTGATTTTGATGTGAGTAAATTTGACAAAAGCGAATTTGCTAAAATCGCCGTTAAACACTATGATATTGATGAAAACAACGCCAAAATTGAAAAAATCTCCACTCTAAAAGAGCTTGGTGTCAAGGCAATACATGCTCACAAAGACAAAGACCAAATGATACTTGAACTTGAAAGTGGCGAAAAGATCGCTACTAATAAGAGATTTTATGAAAGGTTATTAAAAGAAAATAATCAAGTCATAAATCAAATTTTTTACCCAAAACCAACAAATATTTTGGCGTAATAAATTTAAATTAAATTTAAATTATTTAGCACAAATGTGCTAAATTGGCTAAATTTGATTAAATTTATAGTTTTACGACTAGTTTTTTGATCCTATTTTTCAAAGCTTTAGAGCCAATTACTTCCATTACTTCAAATATACTCGGACTAACAGCCGTGCCTGTGATAGCTATACGAATTGGTTGGGCTAAATCTTTTAGGGTTTTGTTATTGTTTTGCAAAAATTCATTTGTGATATTTTCGTATTGGGCTGCATTTATATCATCGTCATTTAAAAACTCAGCATATTTTTCAAGCAAATTTGCACTATCTTCTTTTATCCATTTTTTGATAGCTTTTTCATCGTAAATTTCAGGCTCGTTTATAATCGCAAAAGCTGAAGATTTTAGCTCTAATAATGTTTTGCTTCTTTCTCTTAAAATATTTAAAAGCAACTCGCCTTTGTTTAGATTTCTAAAATCTATGTCAAAAAATTTCATCTCATCAGCAAGTCTCTCAAAAGGCAAATTCTTAATATAATGAGCATTTAGCCAATCAAGTTTGCTTAGATTGTAAGTAGAGGCAGATTTATTGATATTGTGCGGATCAAAAAGATTGATCATATCATTGATACTGAAAATTTCATCATCTCCATGACTCCAGCCAAGTCGCACAAGGAAATTTAATAAAGCTTCTGGCAAATAGCCCATTTTTTTGTATTCCATAACATCGGTCGCACCGTGTCTTTTAGATAATTTGGCTCCGTCTGAGCCATTTATCATCGCCACATGGAAAAATTTTGGCACTTCAAATCCCAAAGCTTCATAAAGCACGATTTGTTTTGGTGTGTTTGAGAGATGATCATCACCTCTAATTACATGCGTAACACCCATCAAAGCATCATCTACTACAACTGTAAAATTATATGTCGGACTTCCATCGCTTCTAGCTATAATAAAATCATCAAGCATATCTTCACAATTAAAACTAACTTTTCCTTTGACACCGTCTTCAAACTCAATCACCCCACTTTGTGGAGCTTTTATACGAATTACAGGCTCTATCCCAACAGGCGGTGTGCCTGTAAAATCTCTGTATCTTCCATCATACTTAGGGCGTTCTTTTCTAGCTTCTTGAGTAGCTCTAAGCTCGTCTAGCTCGACTTTGCTCATATAGCATTTATAAGCTTTACCACTTTGGAGAAGTTGTTGGATATGCTCTTTGTAAATATCAAATCTTTTGGATTGATATGTAACTTCACCGTCATACTCAAGCCCACACCAATTAAAAGCTTCTCTGATAGCTACAACTGCTTCTTCTGAATTGCGTTTAAGATCTGTATCTTCTATACGAAGCAAAAATTTTCCGCCATTTTTTCTTGCAAAAAGATAATTATAAAGTGCAGTTCTAAGCCCACCTACATGCAAAAATCCTGTCGGACTTGGAGCAAAACGAGTTGTTAGCATTTTAATTCCTAATTTACTAAATTTGGCTATAATTTTAGCTCAAATTTGCTTTAAACAAGGTTTTGTATGAAAAAAATCATAATTTTAGCTATTTTTGCAGTATTTTTACAAGCTAGTTATATCGGTGGGCTTGTTGCGATTGTAGAAAATGAGCCTATTACAAGCTATGAGATTGAAAATTTACAAGACAAAATGAAAATCTCAAGACAAGATGCACTTGAAATATTGATCCGCCAAAGATTAGAAGATGCACAAATCAAATCTCTAAACATAGAAATAGACAATTTTGAATTAGAAAATCAAATTTTAGCAATAGCCAAAAATAATGATCTTAGCAAAGATGAGTTTCTTTCAAATCTCAAAAAAAACAATATCACAGAAGCTCAGTTTAGAGATCAGCTCAAAAAAAGATTGCAGCAAGACAGACTTTATGAGAGAATTCTTAGTCGCCCAAATGAAAACATAAATAGAGAAAATGCGATGAAATTTTATCAAAGCAATAGGCAGTCTTTTGTCAAATTTGAAAAAGTAAAGATTGTGAAATATTCGAGCAAAGATCGCCAAAAATTAGAAGAAACAATCTCTAATCCGCTCAAAGTCCAATATGATGTTACGACAGAAGACATAAATATTTTTGCTCCAAATACAAATGCTGAGCTACTTTATATACTTGTAAATACTCCAAGTGGCTCATTTACACCGATATTTTCTGACAATGGATATTGGACGACAATTTTTGTAGGTGAAAAAACTGGCTCTTATATACCACCTTTTGAAGTCGTAGAACAAGATGTGGTTAGAAAAATGGCTGAAAAAGAAAAAGATACTTTGGTAGAAGATTATTTTAGTAAATTGCGTGTCAAAGCCAAAATAGAAATGATACAAAGATAAATTTAATTGCACTAAATTTATATCAATAAAGCAAATTTGATTAAATTTAAGCTTTGTTTGATAAAATACGAGCTTATTTTATTTGAAAGGCGGTGAGGATAGTGCCAGGAGTTAAGGTGCATCCAAACGAATCGTTTGATGAAGCTTATAGACGCTTCAAAAAACAAACCGATCGCAATTTGGTAGTAACTGAAGTGCGAGCGAGAAAGTTTTTTGAGCCTATGACTGAAATTCGCAAAAAACAAAAGATTTCAGCTCGCAAAAAAATGCTCAAAAGACTTTATATGCTTCGAAGATACGAATCTCGTTTATAAGAAGCACAGACTCAGAGCAATTCTGAGTCTAAAATTTTTATTTTTTCTACTGCTAATCTTGCGTTTTCTTTGGCTTTTTGGCTTAAATTTTCTTTGATTTGTATTAAATTTGACATCTCAACGCTTATTCCTAAAAATAAAATTTTTGGCACAAATTCTCTTAAATATTTTATCCACACACTAGTAGGAATATTGTGTGCGTTGTAAAAATAACTAACTTCATCGCTTAAATCTATAAATTCGCATATATTTGATTTGTCGTTTAAATTTGTATCTACAAAACAAACCGCATCTACTACGACCAAAATATCAGGCTTAAATTCTTTGATTTTAGCAAATTCGTTTTCTGGCATATCATTTCCAAAAAATATTTTCCAAGATTTTAGCTCTTTTTGGACGATTTT
>JAGAZK010000256.1 GCA_017940085.1 Campylobacter sp. | reverse complement strand
TTATCATTGTTGCAACTTTTGCTATTATTGTTCGTGATAGTAAAGACAATGCGCTATGACAAAATAATTTTTAAATTTTAGGAAATTTAGCCCAAATTTGGGCTAAATTTGTTAGTTTCCTTCTATGTAGTTTTTGAGTTTTCTGCCGACTTTTGGGTGTTTGAGTTTTTTGATAGCTGAACTTTCGATTTGACGAACTCTTTCTCTAGTTACATTTAATTCTTTGCCGATTTCTTCGAGTGTGCGGTCGCTTTCATCATCAAGCAAACCAAAACGCATTTTAATCACGGCTTTTTCTCTATCATTTAGCTGATTTAAGACATCGTCAATTTGCTCTTTTAGGTCGGATTTTAGGATTTGCTCCATTGGAGTTAGAGTGCCTTTGTCTTCTACAAAATCGCCGTATTTGCCGTCCTCTTCGCTACCGATTGGAGCTTCTAGGCTGATTGGCTCTTTTGTGATTTTGATGACTTGTTTGACTTTGTCTATACTGAGACCAACTTCTTTGGCGATTACTTTTATATCTGGTTCTTTGCCTTCTTCTTGGAGATATTTTCTATTGATTTTGTTTATTCGGTTTATAGTTTCTATCATATGGATAGGGATTCTGATGGTTCTTGCTTGATCAGCGATTGCTCTTGAAATTGCTTGTCTAATCCACCAAGTCGCATAAGTAGAAAATTTGTAACCTTTTTTGTATTCAAATTTATCCACAGCTTTCATAAGTCCGATATTTCCTTCTTGGATAAGGTCCAAAAATGGCAATCCACGATTTGTAAAGCGTTTGGCTATACTCACGACAAGGCGTAAATTTGATTTTGCCATTCTTGCTTTTGCGGTGTCGCTTATGTCTTTGCCGCGTTTGATTTGCTCTAGTATTGTTTTGAGCTGATCTTGAGTGAGATTGAAGTTATTTTCACTTGCTTTTTTGGTCATAAATAATTTTTGGATTTCTATGTATTTAGATACCATAGTAGCTTCAGGAACTCTAGCTGCGATTTCTTCTTTGGTTAGTTTGGTGATGTCTTTTAAAAGAGCTTGGTGATTTTTGATAAGTTCATCGCTAAATAAATTTAGATTGTATTCTTTACTAGCTAAATCTCTTTTGAAATCAGAATCGCTTTTTAGAGCTGTTTCTATTGATTTGACAATTTCATTTATGAGTTTGCTTGTCGGTCCTAAATCCATAAGCTTGTCTTTTAGGACTTTTTTCTTAAAAGTTATGTCAAATTTAGTGGCAAAATCCATTTTGTTGTCTATCATAACATTTTGTTTTTCTGATATTTTTTTCCAATCTTTTCTTGCTTTATCCAAAGCCTTAAAGCTTATTTCTACTTTTTCTCTTCTGTTGTCAAATTTTTTGTTTTTTTCTTTTTTGATTTGATCTGGTCTTGATTGCTTGTTTTCATCATTTTCATCATCAAAATTTTCTACTTCTTCATCTTCTTCTTCATCATCATTTTCTTCGTCATCATCAAAGCTTTTAAAAAGCTCTTTTACCCGTCTTTCTCTGGCAATCAAAGCATCTTTGTAATTTAAAATAAAATCTATTAGGTATTCAACAGAACAAAAAGCGTCAATTATAATATCTTCGCCAAGTTCGATTTTTTTGCTAATTGAGACTTCTTCTTCTTTGCTAAGAAGCGGGATTTGTCCCATTTCTCTTAGATACATTCTCACTGGACTATCGCTTCTACTCCATTCTAAGAGCTCATTTTCATTGCTTAAATCAAAATCAGCTTCTAAAAAATCATCTGTTTGTTTTTCGTTTTTTGCTTTTTTGATTTCTTTGTCGCGAATTTTAGCAGCTTCTATGGCACTTATGATATTTACTTTGTATTTGTCTGCTAAGGATTCTATTTTTTTGACTATTGTTGAAGTAGGGGCTTTGTCAAATAGTCTTACTAATTGCTCAAAAGTTACATAATTTTTGGTATTTTCTTTGAAAATTTCTTCAACTTTGGCTAAATTGTCTTTTTTCGCAGTCATTTGTGTGTCCTTTGTAGTTTCAAAAAGGTAAGGATTTTACCATAAACTTATTTAATTATAAATAAATCAAATTTGGAACGCTAATTGCTTAATTCATCAAAACTCAGGAGAATCAATGCAAAACGGATATTATCAAACCACTGGTGCTATGGTTACTCAATTTAATCGCCTTGATGTGATCACAAATAATTTAGCAAATTTAAACACGGCTGGTTACAAAAGACAAGATGTCGTGATTGCTGATTTTGAGAGAATTTTCAAAGAAACTAGAGATATTTTGCCACTACGAAATCATACAAGAGATGCGGCTAAATTTGTCAATCGCACAATTGATAGAGTGCCAAATATCAATGATGTTTATACTGATTTTGGTGCAGGTGGTATGAAAATGACAAACAATTCTTTAGATATTGCTCTTACAAAGGATAATTCGTTTTTGTTAGTGGATACACCACAAGGCGTAATGCTTACTAAAAATGGAGCTTTGAGTTTAGATGAAGATGGATTTTTGGTTACCAAAGACGGATATAGGATACTCTCAAGTGATTATGCAACCCAAGATGCAAATCAAAGAGGTATCCAAATCCCACAAAATGTCCAGCTTACCATAGATCAAGACGGCAATGTTTATGCAGATGAAGCTCAAATTTCAAGGCTTTTTGTTGCTGGGGTAAAAGAATTAAAAGACCTACAAAGACAAGGGGATAATCTTTTTAGATTAGAAAATTTAGATGATATGAGAGACTTGCCAAATAGTAGCTCTATTGCACAAGGCTATATTCAAATTTCAAATGTAAATGCAGTTAGAGAAATGGTAAATTTAATAGAAACAAATAGGCTTGTAGGCACTTACCAAAAAGTAATGGCTACTCATATGAATGAATTAAATCAAGAAGCGATTAGCAAACTTGCACAAGTTAGAGTTTAAAGGATAAATAATGCTTAGATCTTTATACACAGCAGCTACAGGAATGATAGCTCAACAAACACAAATTGACACGACTACGCACAATATTGCCAATGTCAATACTTATGGGTATAAGAAAAATAGAGCTGAGTTTTCTGATCTTATGTATCAGACTATGCAATACGCAGGAACTCCGACAAGCACGACTACTATGAGTCCAACTGGTATTGCTGTGGGGCTTGGTGTAAGACCTACTGCTGTAACAAAGATGTTTGGTCAAGGATATTTTAAAGAAACTGGAAATAATCTTGATGTAGTAATTACTGGAAATGGATTTTTTCAAATCCAACTTCCTGATGGCACTACAGCTTATACAAGAAATGGCGCATTTAAAGTAGATGGAGACGGAAATATTGTAAATAGTGATGGATATAGGTTGCTTCCAGAAATGACAATTCCTGCTGATGTAACTGAAATTTCTATCGGTGTAGATGGGACGGTTTCTGTTTTAGAAGCTGGAGCTACAGATATGACACAAATTGGACAAATAGAACTTGCAAATTTCATTAATCCTGCTGGGCTTTATGCTATGGGTGATAATAATTTCTTAGAAACCACAGCTTCTGGAGCTCCAGTTTTAGGAGTGCCTGGCGAAGATGGACTTGGTCAGACAAAACAAGGCTTTATTGAAATGAGCAATGTTCAATTAGTAGAAGAAATGACTGATCTTATCACAGGTCAAAGGGCGTATGAAGCAAATTCAAAAGCTGTAATCACAAGTGATGAAATGCTTCAAACAGTAAATCAACTAAAGAGCTAATATGTTTTATTTAATAGCGATTTTTTCATTGATTGCGATATTTTTGGCTTTTGATTTTTTCGTTATCACTCACGAATTATAATTAAAAAGCCAAATTTACTCCGAAATATACGCAAATTTGATTAAATTTAATTAAATTTGCGTGTTTTACTTCATATCAAAATGAAAATAAATTTCAATTAAATTTAAGTATTTAAGTATTACAATTCCACATTGATTTTAAGATAAATTATCAAAAAGGTGTGAAATTGATTAAATTTACATTTAAATTTATTATTGCTGTTTTTGCGGTTTTTCAATTTAGCATTGCTTCTGAGTATTCAGATCAAGCAGATCAAATCAAACAAAAATTTACTCAAGTCATAAAATTGTATAAAGAAGGCAAAAATGCCGAAGCTAGACAACTTACTCAAGAGGCATATTTTGGACATTTTGAGTTTTTAGAAGCTGGGATTAGGATAAATTTAGGTCAGAAAAAATCCTATTCTATGGAAAAACAATTTGGCGATATTAGAAAAGCCATAAAAAATGAAAAACCAGTCGATGAAATCCAAGCGATGATTGATAATCTAAATTCTGAAATAATCGAAGTTTTGCCAGTAATTGAGAGCGGACACAAATTAGTAGCCGAAAAAAGCGATGATAGCGAGACTATCAGCGAAGATACTTCAAATTTAGCCCAAAACTCTTCAAATCCTTGGATGAGCGTGTATGAGAGTATAAAAGCAGAGCTTGAAAATGCAAAATCTGCTTACAATGAAAAAAATGCTCAAAATATAAAAGATGCTCTAAATAAAGCTAAATTTAATCATTACCGCAATCAACAACTCGAAATCGCTATTAGAAAATTTGATTCGGCTCAAATGGATCAAATGATTCAGCAAATTATCGGAAATGTGATTAGTGAAAATATAAATTTAGATGAGAGTAAATTTGAGCAGTCTTTAAAAGATATTGATGATTTGATTTTGACTGCTATCAATAAACTTCCAAGCGAGTCTTATGAACTTGCTCCGCAAATTCAAATCCAAACCGAAACTCAAAAAGACTTTGCTCCTGTTGTCCAAAATATCCGCGATAAAATGGCACTTGTATTGAAATTATACGATGAAGGAAATTTAAAACAAGCCTTAAGTGAAGCTGGAGATATTTATTTTGATGAATACGAAGCTAGTGGCATGGAAGCTTTGGTAGGAGCCAAAAATACCCAACTCAAACTCCAAACAGAAGCTAGTTTTGGCAAAATCGTAGCTTTGATCCAAAATAATGACGATAGAGACAAAATAATCCAAACTCAAAATGAGCTTTTTACTCAACTTGAAAATAGTTTGGATCTAACTAAACAATCAAGCAATTGGGATTTGTTTATTTATGCTTTGATTATTATTTTAAGAGAAGGTTTTGAAGCTTTGATTATTGTTGCAGCTGTGATTGCGTATTTGATCAAAACTGGCAATTCAAAACACCTAAATATAGTTTATAGCTCACTTGGAGTAGCTGTGGTTTTAAGCTTAGTTACAGCTTATGCAGTAAATTTGATATTTGGATCGCAAATGGCAGCCCAAAGCAGGGAAATTTTAGAAGGTGTAGTTATGCTAATCGCCGTTTTCTTGCTATTTTATGTGGGTTTTTGGCTTTTGTCAAATGCTGGGGCAAAAAAATGGTCTAGTTATATACAAGGGCAAGTGGAAGGAAGTCTAAGTAGTGGCGATAGCAAAACTCTTTGGTGGACTGTGTTTTTAGCAGTATATCGAGAGGGTGCTGAGACTGTGTTATTTTACACAGCTTTGGTTTTAGATGCAAAATCAAGCTCAGCTTTAAGTATGGTGGCACTTGGTTTTGTAGTCGGACTTGTAGCACTTTTGGTTGTTTATTTTGTGATTAAATTTTTCTCTCTTAAAATTGCTATTAAGCCGTTTTTCCTTATTACTTCGGCAATTATTTTTTATATGTCAATTGTTTTTGTGGGCAAAGGAATTATGGAACTTGTGGAAGGAAAATTATTTGTGCCTAAAATCATAGAAGGCTTCCCAACTATAACTTGGCTTGGAGTTTATCCATATTATGAGAGCTTAATTCCACAAGCTTTGATGATTTTAGCTTTAATTGTCGGAATTTTTATTATGAAAAAAGTTCAAAAAACCAATCTTAACAAAGGAGAAAAAGTATGAAAAAACTACTTTCTAGTGCGTTGGCTTTAAGCCTTGCTGCTGTTATTGCAAATGCTGGTGAGCAACCTATTGGTGAGCCAGTTGAAATGAACGGTATGGAAATCGCAGCTGTTTATTTACAACCAATTGATATGGAGCCAAAAGGGATTGATTTAGCTCCAAGTTTAGCTGATATTCACTTAGAAGCCGATATTCACGCTATTAAAGGCAATGTTAATGGTTTTGGTGAAGGCGAATGGATACCGCATTTAAAAGTTAGCTATACTCTTAAAAATACAGATAATGGCAAAACCAAAAAAGGAACATTTATGCCTATGATAGCAAGTGATGGTCCGCATTATGGTGCAAATTTGAAAATGGACGGCGGAGTAGGTAATTATGAGCTTACTTATCGTATTGAAATGCAACAACAAAATTTCGGTCGCCATGCAGATAAAGCAACTGGAGTTGGCAAATGGTTTGCTCCTTTTGATGTAAAATACAAATTTAAATACACAGGTGCTCCAAAAGAATAAATTTAAATCGCCAAAATTTTTTTGGCGATTTTTTTGTTGAATTTAAAAATCACTAAAAATATTTTTGTTATAATAGCCCTTTTTATCTAAGGTTTTATTTTGAGTGTATTTTTTTATCATATTGCATTGAGCATTTTTTTACTTAGTTTTGTTATTGCTTTTTTAGATCAAAAAGATCATATAAAAAATATTTTTTTACCCGCTATTTTCGGTGTAATTTTTGGGTTTTTGTGTTTTGGAGCATTTGATATAGCTCACACAACAGACAATGCTAAGATATTTTTTGATATTTTGTGTATAAGTGCTTTAATATCATTGTTTTTAA
>JAGAZK010000022.1 GCA_017940085.1 Campylobacter sp. | reverse complement strand
TGAAAATTTTATTCCTATAAAAGAGCATTTCAAACAATACGACATAACTCACGATGTAATTGATACAAAAATCTTTGAATTTGGCAAAGAAAAAATCCGCTCCAATACCACATTTTGCAGTTTTTGCTCACGAATGAGACGAGGCTATCTTTATACTTATGCTCTCAAACACGGATTTAACAAAATCGCAATCGCACATCATTTTGACGATGCAGCAGAGAGTTTTTTTATGAATTTTAGTTTCAATGGAGCTCTTAGGACTTTGGCTCCCAAATACACAGCTGAAAATGGCTTAATCATAATTCGCCCATTAATTCTAGCTCGTGAGAGACAAATTAGAGATTGTGCCATAAAAAACAATGTGCCTATAATGAACGAAGAAGAATCTTGTCCAGCTAGACAATATGGTGGCAAAGAACCAACCGCTAGAGCCAATACAAAACAAATGCTTTTTGATTTAGAAAAACAAAATCCAAAGTTTTTTATCTCGCTAAAATCTGCGTTTGAAAATATTCACAAAGACACATTTTTTAATCAAATTTGATTAAATTTAGCTCTAAATTTAAACTAAAATTAAAATAGTTGTGTTTTTGGCGTGTAAATTTAGCGAAATTTGAAATAAATTTAATCAAATTTAGGGCAAATTTCGCATTATTTTTGTCATACTAAGCATTAGCGAAGTATCAAATTTAAATCAATTTATCTCAAATTTGGTTTAAATTTATCTCAAATTTGGTTTAAATTTATCGCAAATTTAAGCATTATTTATCGTAATTTAGCACTAAATTTACAAGCAAGATTAAATTTAATCAAATTTCACATTTAAATTTATTCAAATTTAGAAAATTTTATTAAATTAATAAAAAAATTTTATCTCAAAAAAGCCCATAAATTGGGGCAAATCTAGCTCAGTGCGAAATTTTTTTAAATTTTTTATCAAATTTAGTATAAAGTTTTTTGCCCCTTTTCCGATATAGTTTCCAAGTTCAGCAAGGACGCTGGAAAATTTACTTTAAAGGATATACCATGTCTTTCAGAATTAACACCAACATTACAGCGATGAACGCTTACAAAAACTCTTTGGCAAACGACTCAGCGTTATCTGCTTCTCTTGGTAAGTTAAGTTCAGGTCTTCAAATTCAATCTGCTGCTGATGATGCTTCAGGTATGACGATTGCTGACAGCCTTCGCTCTCAAGCATCTGCTCTTGGTCAAGCTATCAAAAATGCTAATGACGCAGCTGGTATCGTTGAAACAGCTGACAACGCTATGAACGAACAAATCAGCATTTTGAATACGATCAAAACAAAAGCTACTCAATCAGCTCAAGACGGACAAAGCAGAGAATCTCGTGCAGCTCTACAAAGAGATATTTCAAGACTTTTAGAACAACTTGACAATATCGCTAACCAAACAAGCTTCAACGGACAAACTTTGTTAAATGGTAATTATAGCAACAGAAACTTCCAAATCGGTGCTTATTCAAATGAAACCGTTCAAGTTAGTATCGGTGCTACAAACTCAAACAAAATCGGACACACTAGATTTGAAACTTCAGCCAATGTCGCTCACGCATTTACAGCACTCGGCACAGCACTTGGTACAGTTGGTCTTCAAATGCAATTCCAAGGAATTGACGGCTATCCTAATGGATTTACTTTTGAAGCTATTACTGCTAAAGAATTCACAACTGAAGGCTTTAAAATCTTAGCTGAAAGAATCAATCTAGCTAAAGACGAAACAGGCGTTAAAGCAAATGTAAATAACTCTCTTACATTTAACAATGCTATCAAAGAAGGAACAATCAATGGTCTTATGATCAATGGTGCTCACATCGGAACTTTGGCATTGCAAAACGGCGATAGAGACGAAGTATTGGTAAATGCTATCAACGCTATCAAAGAACAAACAGGCGTAATTGCTACTAAAGATAATGGTAAATTAAATCTTACTTCTTTAGATGGCAGAGCTATTACTATTCATGTTACTACTTCTAACGCTGCTGATGTTGTATCAGTTCTCGGTGTAAATGCTGCTATGGCTGCTGCTATGATAGCTTCTGCTCACCCTGTAACAGGTATAGCTAAACAATCAACTGGTGGTTTCACAAATATTGGTAGAATTAGCCTTATCAGACAAGATTCACGCGATATAGATGTTAGATTTGTAACAGGTGCTTCATCATTTGGTGCATTAGCTGGTATCAATGTAGAATTAACAGCTCTTGGTGCTATTTCTGCAGGATCTCTCATCAAAGCTATGGGTGCAAACAGCTATGCTAACCTAAACAACACAATTGGTCTTACAAATGGTGGTGTATCACAAAAAACTGTGTCTTTGGCTGACCTAAATACAGGTATTATGGAAATAGACTATGCTGAAGCTTTGGGATACTTTGCAGCTGGTAGCGAGAGAGCTAAACAACTCTCTGGTGTAACAACTTATGCTGGTGCTCAAGCTATGATTGATATTGCAGAAGCTGCTCAAAGACTTCTTGATACAATCAGATCAGATCTTGGTTCTGCTGAAAACCAACTAAAAGTTACTATCTCTAACATTACTACAACTCAAGTAAATGTTACAGCTGCTGAATCTCAAATCCGCGATGTGGATTTTGCAAGTGAAGCAAGTAACTTCAATAAATTTAACATTCTTGCACAATCAGGAAGCTACGCTATGAGCCAAGCTAACACAGTGCAACAAAATGTTCTAAGACTACTTCAATAGTATTCTTTTACTTCTTTGGGGTCGTGGCTCTCTTTGGGCTACGACCCTTTTTTATTTAACTTAATTTTGCTAACTAGGTGAGTAAATTTATTCAAAGCTTTAATAAGTTTTTGAATAAATTTTTATCTATAAAAAGCGTGAAATACCAATAAATTAGTTTATATTATTTAGAAAAATTTATTTGTGGATTAAAGAAAATATTTACAAAATAAATTTGGCTAAATAGCCAAATTTATAAATTAGCGATTAAAATATACTGCTAAGTTGGGCGAAATTTAATCTTTCGTTTAGAAATGCGACAAATCTTTCATAATTTAAATCTCTTTTGACACCTTCTCTTTGTTTGGCTCCCCACATTGGCTCTGGAAAAAAGCTATCATCTTTAAAACGAGCTTGGATATGGATATGGACTTTTGGGACTTGATTACCAAAACTTGCCCAATTAATCTTATCAGGCTCATAAAATTCTCTCATCGCTCTTTCTGTTATCATTGCGGCTGCAAACAATCTATTTTTCGTCCTTTCATCGCAATCACTTAGCTCTTTGGCTTCATTTTTAGCAAAAATCTTTACCCAAGGGATTTCGCTAATTTCTATCTCAACTCTAATTAGTTCATCATTAAAAATCATTTTTGTCCTTTCAAATTTGATAAAAGTTTAACTAAATTGAGCTAAATTTATACCCAAATTTAATCAAATTCGCCCAAATTTACGCCCAAAATTTCACTCAAAAGCGTAGTGGCATAACTTCCTTTTGGAAGTGTAAAAGATAAGCTAAAATGGGCATTTTGCTCATCGTATTTGCTCTCTAAATTATCCGCCCAAATCCAAGCATATCGTCTCGAGCCGTTCATAAAAGGCAAAAACTCGCTAAACTTATCAAAAATCTCGCTTTCAATTTTATTGGCAATGCCTTTACTCTCAAAGCATTTTTTGCCGATCAATGCACCCATTGGTGTTTTGTTATGAACTTTAAAATGCTCAATCTCATCGCTTAAATCTTCACACAAAAATACCTTTCCATGCGGATAATGCCCCAAAACATCACCCAAAATTAACTTAAAAAATTGTTTTTGGGATTTTAGGGATTTGGCTGTTTGGGGATCAAATTTATAAATATCAGCGATTTCTTTTTGGCTAAAATCATTTGCGAAATGACTAATTTCAATTCTTTTGCTAAGCCAACGATTAAAAAGCTCACTTTGAAAAGCAGAAATAAAAAAATTTGTCATTTTGGGATTAAATTTGCTTTTTTTGCCGTTTTTAATGTCTTTTAGAATTTGCTCTCCAAGTGTGAAATTGTCATTAAATTTGCCAAATCTTTGATACCCAAAATAATTTCCAAATCCGTTTTTATTGATTTGAGCGATGACTGAGTTTAATTTAGTCGCATCGCTTGGCATGACTTTTTTTAGGCGGATAAAAAAGCTATTTGATTTAAGATGACCGATTTTGAGTTTGTTATTGTGGCGATGTGTTGAGATAATTTTGATTTTTTCACTCTCAAATTTGCTTAGAAAACTACTAAATTTAAAAGGCATTGAGATAAATTGAGTGGTTAAGCCCATTTTGTCTTTTAGCCCAGCAAAGCCGAAATCTCGCATTTTAATCCCGCTTTGTTCGCTAAAAATTCTCAAAGCTTCATTTGTGCTAAGGTCCTTTTTTTGGATTTGGATTATCAGCCATTCTCCATCTCCGCTAAACTCATAAAGCGGATTTTCTCGCACGACAAAATCGCTTGAGTTTTTGCTAAAATGTGCATTTATAGGCGAATGAGTTGTGGAGCGAAGTATTTTAGAAGTGAGTAAATTTTCCATGAAATTTGTATTTTCCTTTTGTTATTTTGCCAAGAATATTTAGTTTTAGGCGGTGTTTTTGGGCGATATTTTGGATTTTTGGGAGATTTTTTGGTGGCAAAGTAAAAAGCATTTCATATTCTTCTCCGCTAATTAGCTCAAATTTGCTTAGTTTTTGACTAAATTTGATCCCAAATTTTCCACAAATTTTTGGCAAATCACTTGCCAAGCCATCGCTTATATCCATAGCAGATCTTATAAATTTCGCTGCGTTTTTGATAAAATTTGAGCGAATTTGGGGCTTGGAAAAACGAGAATTTGAGCTGATTTTGCCACCATTTTGGAGAGTTTTTAGATTTTTTAAGCTCTGACCTAAAACCCCAGTAAAACAAACCAAATCGCCTAATTTTGCTCCATTTCGGCTTAAAATTTTACCATTTGGCTTAGAAATTATCGTAAGAGAAATAAAGATTTTATCGCTTTTAATCGTATCTCCGCCTATAATTTCACAATCAAATTTATTCAAAGTTTGTTTGATACTATCGCAAAGCTCGTTAATTTCATTGTTTGAGAGATTTTTTGGGATTCCAAGTCCGAGCAAAGCAAATTTGGGCTTAGCGTTCATAGCTATAGCATCGCTAATATTGACTAAAACTGCTTTTTGTCCAATTTGAGTTAAATTTAGCCAAGAGCGTTTAAAATGCGTATCTTCGCAAAAAAGATCTTTGCTATAAATGAAATCATCAGCAATCGCTCCGTCATCGCCTATAAATTTATTAGCGAAATTTGATATAACAGCGTTTTCTTTATCCATTTAATATGTCTGCGAGTTTTTGCCACGAATCTTTTGTATCAAGTATGCTAATAATATCGTCCCCAGCGTAAAAATCTCCGTCAAAATGTTCGCAGTATTCTTTTAGGGTGTTGATATATCCGCCCCTAACTGTGGCTTTTTTGCCATCAAGCAGTCCAGCTCCACCTAAAATCAAACTCCCCAAATCCACACAAACCTTGATTTTGGCATCTTTTGCGGTTTTAATCCAACTTAGAAAAATATCATCATATTGCAAATCCAAAGCACCAAGTCCATCTGGCAAAAAAATCATCTCATATCCAAAAAGAGATTCATTTGAAATATCTGAATTAATGGTGTATTCGTATTCGTCTTTGGTTTGCGGATGAAAAGAAATTATATCAAATTTGATTTTTGATTTTTTAAGTAGGTTGTAAATCTGTGCGAAACTCAATAAATTCACGCGATCATAGAGTATCAAGCAAGTTTTCATCAAAAACCTTTTTTTGCTTTGGATTTTATCAAAAGGCTAATAAAATTGCTATAAATTTAGCCCAAACTCTTATGCGACTTTTTTGCATAAAAATTTATAATTTTTTTGTGCAAAATTAGCGAAGCAAAAATTACAACCGAGCCAATAATTAAGCGAATTAAATCAGCATTGTGGCTCCAAAATACCAAATTTACGATGATTGCAGCTGGGATTAGGGCGTTGTTCATAATAGCTAAAACCCCACTATCAACTTCACATGCACCTTTGTTCCACAAAAAATACCCCACAGCACTAGCAACAACGCTAAGCCACAAAATCACGCCGATTTGAAATGGCGTAACGCTGAAATTTTGCGGATTGCCAAGAAAAATCAAAGCCACTGCTGTAACCACACTCGCTCCTACAAAAAAGTAGCCAAAAAGCTCTTTTTGCTCCCTAAAGCCTTGATTTTCAAGTGCAAATTTATACGCACTTTGCCCTAAACCAAAACAAAAATTTGCGATTTGGATATACAAAAATCCGATTAAAAAATCTGAGTTTATGCCCTTAAATTTGATGATAAATGCCCCAAATACAGCAACTGCGACACTTAAAATATAAAGTGGTCTGAAATTTAGCTTTAATGCGTCATAAATCAAAGTTACATAAAACGGCGTAAATATCGTAAATAACGCTACTTCATAGACTTTTAGATATGCAAAACTTTTATAATAAAAAATATACATTATGCCAATTTGCACTGCACCAATTAGTGAAATTTTAAGTGCTAGGGCTAAATTTACTCCACGAAATTTCATAAATGGCAAAAAGCAAATTAGAGCCAAAAATACGCGTAAAAATGCCAAAAATACACTATCAACGCCTTTTAAAAACTCACCTATCAAAGAAAAACTAAATGCCCAAATCAGCGTAACTATGATTAATTTATTCAAATTTATCCTTTTTAAAATGCGGATTATATAGTAAATTTGCTCAAATTTAAACTAAATTTGGATAAATTAGGGTTAAATTTATTCAAACTCATATCTAAATCCAAACCACCATTTAAATCCGTCATTGATATAAAGCGTGTCTTGGAGATATTCTCCTTGTATTTCTCCATATCCAAATCTAGTTCCTAAAAGCAAATTTGGACTTGGCAAATATTCAAAACTCAAAAACATATCATAGCCTTTTGGCTCATATCTAGTTTGGCGTGGGATTAGTTGATCTATCACAAAGCTATAAAAATCTTTTTCGTAATATGCTTGGAAGTTTAAATTTACGCCATTTCTTTTACTAGCTCGTCTAAAAATATTTTTGTATAAATACTCAATCCCAAGCCGATAATACGCCATACTCACAGAATCTCTATTTCTTAGGCGATCTAATTCTTCAAGATCTTTGTGCTGGAAATCAGCGTATCTTAGCCCAAAAACTGTGGGCAAAAGTCTTAATTCTTCATCGCCATTTTCAAATTTAATCCCGCTTTTGGCATTTGCTGTATAAAAAATAACTCTTGATCTACTAAGCCCAAGCCAATACCCATAAACGCTTTGGGGATTGATGTGAGTATCTAGATAATCATAAGAAGTTGTTTGAGTATCAGTTATAGTGTAAATATTTTTGTCTTCTTGTATATTAAGATCAAAAATAAAATCGCTTTTGCCAAGCCCAATTACAACACAAGCAAATAGCAAAAGCAGGGATTTCATCACATCTAAAAGCTAAAACCAACACCTAGCATAGCTTTTATGCCGTCATTTAAATAAATTTCATCATTTCCATAAAATTTATCTTTGATTTTAGAATAACTCACACTAGCACCAACGGCTAGAAATTTCCAAAAATAATAATTTAAATGTGCATTTATTTCAATACCTTTTGGTTCGTATTGATAGACTAAATAATCAACTTCTGAATACTCATCATCTAAAATAGAAAATGACAAAAATGATTGTTGATAATACGCTCCAAGTCCGACACTAAAATCCGAAAATCTTTTTTCGTATTCAACTCCGCCTTTATAAAAAAT
>JAGAZK010000255.1 GCA_017940085.1 Campylobacter sp. | reverse complement strand
TCACTTAAAGGACAATTTATGAAAAAAATTCTTACCTCAGCCCTACTTGCTTCTGCTTTGTTTTTAAACTTAAACGCAGCAGAATACAACCTAGACAAATCTCACTCAAGTGTAAATTTCAAAATCAAACACATGAGTGTGAGCAATACAAGCGGTAAATTTAATGATTTTGACGCTGTAATCGATGCAGATTCAAACGGCAAACTCAATAAATTAAACGCTACAATCAAAGTAGCTTCAGTCGATACAGACAACCAAAGCAGAGATTCTCATCTCCAAGCTCCTGATTTTTTCAATGCGTCTAAGTTTCCAAATATGACATTTGAGATGAGCGAGTTTAAAAAAGACAAAGTTATTGGCAATCTAAATATCGCTGGAGTAAGCAAAAAAGTTGAATTAGACTATGAATTTGGTGGCAAAAATACAGACCAAAAAGGCAAAGAACACATAGGCTTTAGCTTAGAAGGCAAAATCAAAAGATCTGATTTTAACTTCGCTCCATCAAGCTCAACCGTAACACTAGGCGATGAAATCAAAATTTCAATCGAAGTAGAAGCAATCAAAAAATAATCAAATTTGATTAAATTTAGCCCAAATTCGGGTTAAATTTGTTTAAATTTAAAGTTCAAATATTTTAAATTTAATCAAAAAAGTAAAGTGAATTTTGGGTATTAAGCATAAATTTGATTAATTTAGTATCAAAAACTAAATTTAGCAAACTCTTTAAATTTGATTAAATTTGGGCTTTAAATTTAATCAAATTTAGCCTAGCAAATACTAAATTTAGCCGATAATTTCGCCATTTTTTAGATTTATTATTCTTTGGTTTTTAGATCCTTTAAATTTGAGCTTTATATCTTTTAATTCTTCAATAAATTTTCCATCAACTAAAATATCAATCAAATCCAACAACTCACTTGTAGCTTCACAATGAGCATTTCCAAGCGGATTTAGCAAGTCGCTCTCATAAGTATAGCCAGTATAACACCAAATCGTTTTTGTTGGATAAATTTGCTTAAATTTACGCACAAAAGGCAAGAGAGATATTTGATTGATTGGATCTAGTGGCTCACCGCCAAGCAAACTCAAACCACTTATAAATGGAGATTTGCAAGAATTTATAATCTCATTTTGGATTTGTTGGGAGAAAAATTTGCCATAATTAAAATCCCAAGCGATTTTGTTAAAACAACCCTTACAAGCGTGTTTGCAACCACTGACAAAAACACTAGTTCTTAGCCCATCTCCATTTGAAATATCAAAAAATTTAATCTTAGAATAATTCATATTTTTATCCAAATTTATTAAATTTATCCAAAAATAAGCCCAAAAATCACTAAATTTGATTAAATTTACGCAAATTACAAGTGCAAAACTCGCTCTTTTATTTCTTGTGTGCGACCTTGATTCCAAAATTGAGTGCCGATATACCCGCAAGTCCGTCTAGCTACGCTCATTTTGTTTTGGTCGATATTTAAGCAGTTTGGGCATTGCCACTGCAATTTTTGGCTTTTTTTGTCTTTGATTACTTCAATTTCTCCATCAAACCCGCAAACAAAGCAATAATCGCTTTTGGTATTTAGTTCAGCATACATTATGGTCTCATAAATGTATTTTATCAAGCTCAAAACCGCTGGAATATTGTCTTGCAAATCTGGAACTTCCACATAAGAAATCGCTCCGCCGGGCGATAATTTTTGGAAGTGAGATTCTTTTTGCAATTTGCTAAAAGCATCGATTTTTTCGGTTACATGAATATGATATGAGTTTGTAATATAATTTTTGTCGCTCACGCCTTTGATGATACCAAAACGGCGTTGGAGACATTTGGCAAATTTATAAGTCGTGGATTCTAATGGAGTGCCATATACAGAAAAATCAATATCTTCTTTGGCTTTGTATTTTGCAGCTGCGTCATTTAGTCTTTGCATAATCTCAAGTCCAAATTTTTCGCCTTTTTTAGAAGTGTGAGAAATGCCTTTCATATAATACACACACTCAGCTAAACCTGCAAATCCAAGCGAAATCGTGCTGTAGCCGTGTTTGAGAAGCTCATCTATATTTTCATCTGGATTTAGTCTAGCGATTGCTCCGTGTTGCCAAAGTATCGGAGCGACTTTGGCTTTTGTGCCAAGCAGTCTTTTGTGCCTACACATCAAAGCTCTATAACACAAATCTAGTCTCTCATCTAAAATTTGCCAAAATTTCTTTTCGTCTTTTTGCGAACTAAGTGCGACATCGACTAAATTTAGCGTAACTACGCCTTGATTAAATCTACCATAATACTTTGATCCAAGTTTGTAATTTTTGGCTTTAGCGTAATTTTTTTTGGTGCGATCTGGAGTGAGAAACGATCTACAGCCCATACACGGATAAACGGCGTTTTTTAGCTCTTTCATAAGTTTTTCGCTAATATAATCAGGTGCCATTCGTTTGGCTGTGCATTTTGCGGCAAGTTGTGTAAGATACCAATATTTGCTGTTTTTATCAATATTATCAGGCTCTAAGACATAAAGCAATTTTGGAAAAGCGGGTGTAGTAAATACGCCTTGTTCGTTTTTGACACCTTTTATTCGCTGATTTAGCATAGTTTGTATGATTAACGCCAAATCATCTTTGGTTTGGGATTGTTTTATCTCGCCCAAATACATATAAACAGACACAAAAGGAGCTTGTCCGTTTGTGGTTTGGAGTGTGATGAGTTGGTATTGGATAGTTTGACAGCCGTTTTCTACTTCTTTTCGCACTTGTTCTTCTATAAACTCATCAAATTTAGCTTTTGGCATTTTGATACCAAATTTTTCAAACTCTGCTTTGTATTGTTTGATAAATTTTTTCCTAGAAATATCTACAAAAGGTGCTATATGAGACAAAGAAATTGTTTGTCCGCCGTATTGAGAGCTAGCTACTTGAGCGACAATTTGACTTGTTAGTGTGCAAGCTGTCTGAAAAGATTTGGGCTTGTCAATGCCTACTTGGGAAATGACAGTGCCGTTATTTAGCATATCTTCTAGATTAACTAAACAGCAATTATAAATATTTTGGGCAAAATAATCGCTATCGTGAAAATGAATAATGCCGTCTTTGTGGGCTGCTACTATATCTTCAGGCAATAACAATCGCTCTGTGATGTCATTTGAAATGACCCCAGCCATATAATCTCGTTGCACAGATACCACGACAGGATTTTTGTTTGAATTTTCTTGTTTGATTTCTTCGTTATCGCAGTTAATTAGGCTTAAAATCTTAGCATCGGTTAAATTTGCTTTTCTTGCTAAAGATCTTTTGAAGCGATATGTAATATACAGCCTTGCGACCTTAAAAGCACCCTCAGACATAATAAGCTCTTCTACGCTATCTTGGATTTCTTCTACGCCTAAAGTGTGAGTGGCTTTTTGGGCTAGTTTTTCAATCGTGTTTGTGATTTTTTGGATTTGAGCTTCACTTAGTCTTTCAAACTCCAAAGGCTCTTCGTTGTTTGCTTTTTTGATTGCATTTACGATTTTTTCTCTATCAAAATCTACTTCTTGACCGCTTCGTTTGATGATTTTCATTGCAAGATCCTTAATTGGTTAAATTTGATAAATCAAAAATTTTCACTTTTGGGATTTTATATGAAATATATTTAGAAAATACTTAAATTTAAAATACTTTCAAATATCGGTAAAATCATATTTTAAGAGTTATTATAAACTAAAATTTATGACTTTAAAAAATTTACAAATTGATTAAATTTGAACTTTAAATTTAATCCAAAATTGAAATAAATTTATTAATGCTGTATTTAGAAAAATATTTTAAGATAGATTGCTAGATAAATTTGGTGCTTACAAAATGGTATTAATAATAGTAAGCACCAAAATTGCGATTAAATTTTAAATAAAAATCCTAATTTTCCGCTAATGCCTTCGTTTTTGCCTTTTGAGCCACTAACTCCTATGTCAAATTTAAAGCGTTTGACTTCATAAGCATAGCCAAGATCGCCGATGACATTTGAGCCTTTGAGTTTTGGAGATGAGACATCATAAGCATTGCCGATTACTACAATTTGTCCATTTGACTCACTATCAAACTCATATCCATATCCAGCTCCGATATAAAGTGAGTTTGATTTGTTGAGATAAAAGCTATCTTTTAGCCCGAGTTTGATTCTATGAGAAGTTATATCATCGATTTTGAGCGTAGCACCCACTCCTAAATCTACTTCATCGCCTTTTGTTAGAGCAAATGAATAAGTTCCATAAATATCAAGTTCGTTGCTTTTAAATGGCTTAAAAATACTGCCTAAAGTTACATCAAATCCATAGTAATTTTGTTTGGATTCAAATCCATAATTTGTAGGGATTGAGCCTTGATAATCGCTTTCAATCAAACCAGTTCTTAGTGCTAGTGAGCCATAATTATCAGAATTGGTAGTGATTTTAGCAAATAAACCACCGCCATAAGTCTTAGTATCGCCTTCCCCGTGTGTGCCATTGTCTAAATAGCTATCGTATTTACCAGCTCCATATTCAAAAAACGCCCCACCAGTTAAAGCCAAAGCTCTAAAATAAGTCGTGCTTGAAATACCAGCATTGAGATTAAATCCCTTAGCATCTACATACGAGCCACTTTTTAGCCTTGAATCATATCCTTGTGCAAAAGCATAGCTTGAAGCCCCACGAGAAAGCGGTATTTGGACTAAATTTGCATTAAATAGGTCTGAATTTTGGCTTACTATAGATTGACCTGCCATATTGGTTTCTAAAAAAGATTTTGTGTTTTCTTTGGCTTTGCCTGTGCCTACTAGATCAGCAACAGAGCCTGAATTGTTGCCAGTATTGCCACCTGTGTTTCCACCAGTATTTCCACCGCTAGAACCGCCACCGCCAGTGCTACCACCAGATCCGCTACCACCACCAGAGCCTGAACCGCCTCCGCCAGTATTTCCGCCGCCAGAGCCAGAGCCACCACCACTACCAGAACTACCGCCTGAGCCACTTCCACCACCGCCAGTGCTACCACCACCAGAACCTGATCCGCCACCACTTCCGCCTGTGCTTGTGCCTGTGAAGCTAAGATTTAAGTGTTTATTATCGCTACTTAAATTTATTTGTCCTTTGACATCGACAAGATCAGCGATATTTATATTTACGACATTGTTTGTGTTTGTAGATTGTGGTTTTGTAAGAGTGCCATTTGTGCTGATTAGGTGGATTATGCTATCTTTACTTAAGCCACTCGCATTTGAAAGATAGGCTGAAACTATTGTTTTTGAAAGATCTGTTTGAGCTTGGCCTGTGAGTCTGAGTGCGGTGTAGCCATTCCAAACAACGCTAGGCAAATAAAAATTAATATTTTGGAAATTTGCTATATTTCCAGCTTCAAGCGTTTGCGATTTTGTAGTAATATTTAAGGTATTGTTTTGATAAGTCATCCAATAACCTTGCCCTTGTTCTGTATATCCGCCCCAAATCGTCCCACTTACTTTGCCTGAGTTAAAATTTATAGTATTTCCATCAACATTTCCGTTTATTGCATATCCGCCATGAACTTCGCCTATCACACCTGTGCCATTTAAATTTACTGTATTTCTTCTAGAATGTTGTCCGCTTAGAGCATATCCGCCTGAGACTTTATTGATAGCAGTGCTTGAATTGACATTAACTATATTATCTGTGTTATAAAAAAACTGACCTGTGTTTATATAAGCATCTAGCTGAGCTATATATAAATCAAGATCGGTTCCGCTATCAAGAAGTATTCTATCATAATAATTACTTGTAGGATATATTGCATCGCTACCGTAAGTAGCACCAGTAATGCTACCTTTGCTACCATTAGCATAAGCAGCACCTGTTACTGTATGACTTCCAACCATATTTAGATAATGCCCAGTCATAGGATTACTTGCACTCCAAGTGCAATTATGACGATTTTTGCCTTCGCAATTTTGTTTTTCAGCAAACCAACCAGCTGAAATATTATTTACAGTGTATCCGTTGCCTAAATTTTCAGCCACACTTGCGACACCTGATTGCGGAGAATGTCCCCACTGGACATTTGCTGACCAGTCAGTTCTTATTTGAGAAACTGCCATTAATATATCGCTAACTTTTAGGGCATTTAAATTTTCTCCGTGTTGCGGATTTGTTCTATATTCGTTTGTTGTGCGGATAATTTCAAGCGAATTTCGCATATTTTGTAAATTTGTAGCGTCATTTGCTCCGCCTAAATTTATCCCTGCTTGACTATACCATGTAGGGTTGTGTGCGTGAGTTCCTGTTACGATTTGCATAGCAGTTGTAGAACCTTTGGCTTCAAAAAACCCTGCACTTCCTGCTTTAGTTGAAGTATTTCCTGGTCTAAACCAGCTGTCTTTGTAAGTGCCATTTTTGTTTGAAGTGGTGTTTGTGTAGTTGGTGTTTGAGCTTACTGTAAAAGTATCAGCCAAAGCATTTACGCTTGAAAAAATTATCCCAATAGCCACTAAACTAAGTTTATTCATAAATGTTCCTTTAAAATTTTTGATTAATTTTTTGATTTTAGCAGATTATTTTAAATATAATAAATTGTTAAAAATTTAGCGTTTTTTTTTTTTTCAATGGATAATTTTATACCAAATTTTGGTATCATCGCCAAAATTTTCTTGATGAAGTATTTTTAAATTTAGGTCTAAATTTAAGCTTTTTTCGTTTAAAAAGCGGTTTGAGCGATAAATTAAAAGCCATTTTATGTTTGTGGGTAGGTTTTTTAAGAAATTTTCCCCACCTTCAAACATAACAAATTTTTTCTCCCAAGCCAAATTTAGTGAGTTTTTTATATTTACTTGGCGGTTTTTGATTTGAAAAAGTGGTAAATTTGGATCAAATTTGCTTGAATTAGAATAAATCAAAACATCAGGGGCTTTGGGATTTTTTGCAAGTCTAGCATCTAGGATTGGTTTATCAGTTCGCACGGTATTTCCACCGATAACTAGCAAATCAATAAGTGAGCGGATCTCGTGAGAATGAGTGCGTGAAATTTCTGAACTAATAATCCCGCCAGTTATTACGCCGTTTAGCGACATTGCGAGTTTAAAAAAGCTAAAATTTCCATTGCTCCATGCTAAAAATGGCTCAAGCAATTCATCGCAACGCTCTTTTAAAACGCCAAATTTGACCGCCACGCCGTTGTTTTTTAGTATTTCGCCGCCGCCACAAGCGATTTTATTGCGATCTTTTGAGCCAATTATTACTTCTTCTAAGCCCAAATTTAATAGCAAATTTGCACAAGGCGGAGTTTTGCCAGTATGCGAACAAGGCTCTAAGCTTACAAAAGCTTTAGCGTTTTTGAGCAAATTTTCATGATTTTTGATGATAAATTCATACACAAAATCCGTATTTAAGCTCTCAAAATCTAAAATTTGATCAAATTTAGAATTAAATTTATTAAAATCTGTGCCAAATTTGGCTTTATATTCATCAATAAATTTATTTAAAAAATTGCTATTTATTTTACAAAGTGCCATAAATACAGCGTTTGCTTCAGCGTGTAAAAATCCAGCTTTTTTGTGAGCACTTATGCTTAAAATCTTGCCAAATTTATCCACTATCACACAGCCCACAGCTGGATTTGGATAGGTAAGAAGTTGGTATTTCCAAGCCTCATTTAAAGCCAAACTCATATAAAATTCATCATTCATTTTTGCTCTTTTTTAGCTCGTATTATAGCTAAATTTAAGCGTTAAATTTTGAGTTAAATTTACTTGGTATAATCGCACTTTAAATTAAATTTCAAGGAAAACTTATGTCAAAACACGAATTTCAAACCGAAGTAAATGAGCTTTTAAATTTAATGATACACTCGTTGTATTCAAACAAAGAAATATTTTTGCGAGAGCTTATTTCAAATGCGAGTGATGCTTTGGATAAATTAAATTATTTAACCCTTACAAATGATGATTACAAGGGGATTGAGTATTTGCCAAAAATCAATATCAAAATTGACAAAGAAGCTAAAACTTTGACTTTGAGTGATAATGGTATCGGAATGGACGAAGAAGATCTCATAAACAATCTTGGCACAATCGCAAGATCAGGCACAAAAGGCTTTTTGAGCAATCTTAGCGGGGATGCTAAAAAAGACAGCTCCCTAATCGGGCAATTTGGCGTGGGATTTTATTCGGCATTTATGGTGGCTAAAAAAATTGAAGTAATTAGCAAAAAAGCTCTAAGCGACAAGGCTTACAAATGGAGCAGTAATGCGAAAAATTATGAGATTAAAGAGTGCGAAAAAGAAAGTTTTGGCACAGAAATTATTTTGCACCTAAATAATGATGAGTTTGTAGATGAATTTCGCATAGAAAATATAGTCAAAAAATACTCAAACCATATTCCTTATGCGATTTTTATGGATAAAAATGAGTATATCCCGCCAAAAGACGGGCAAGGAGATGGAAAATACGAGCTTATAAATAAACAAATCAATAAAGCAGCTGCTCTTTGGAGACTCCCAAAATCTACTCTAAAACCAAATGATTATAATGAATTTTACAAACAAATCAGCCACGATAGCACAGATCCATTACTTCATATCCACACTAAAGCTGAGGGCAAAATTGAATATAACACGCTTTTTTATATCCCAAGTGTTGAGCCATTTGATTTATTTAGAGTAGATTATCAAAGTGGTGTGAAACTGTATGTCAAAAGGGTATTTATCACAGATGACGCAAAAGAGCTTTTGCCAAGCTATTTGAGATTTGTTAGAGGTATAATGGATGTAGAAGATTTGCCGTTAAATGTGAGCAGAGAAATACTCCAAGAAAACAGAATCTTAGCCAATGTCAAAGACCAAAGTGTCAAAAAAATACTAAGTGAGCTTGAAAAACTGCTTAATTCAGATAGAGAAAAATATATTAAATTTTATAAATTGTTTGGCAAAGTCTTAAAAGAAGGGCTTTATGGATTTAGCACCAATAAAGATGAGATTTTAAAACTTTGTTTGTTTAAATCAAGCCTTAGAGATGAATTAATCACACTCAAAGAATACAAAGACAAAATGCCAAAAGATCAAAAATCAATTTATTTTATCAGTGGTCAAAATGAAAATATGCTAAAAAATTCGCCATTAATTGAGAGTTTTAAGGCTAAAAATATTGAAGTTTTGATTTGCGATGAAGAAATTGATACAATTGTAATGCCAATGGCTGGGGAATTTGACAAAACTCCAATCAAACCAGTAAATAATTCTGATGTTGATAGCGAAATCAAAAATGATGATAGCGAACAAAATGCCGATATTTTAGGACTTTGCGTAAAAATCAAAGAAATTTTAAAAGACAATGTAAAAGATGTGAAAATTTCATCAAGATTAAGCGATTCTGCGGCGTGTTTGATTTATGACAAAAACGACCCAGATTATGCTACGCAAATGATTTTCAAACAAATGGGGCATAATGCACCAGAGATCAAACCAATACTTGAAATAAACCCAAATCACGAGATTTTTGCGAAATTAAAAGACAATGAAATTATGATAAATGATATTTCGCATTTACTTCTTGGTATGGCACAATTAAGCGAAGGTATCGCAATAGACAATCCAAATGAATTTGCCAAAAAACTTACAAAAATAATGATAAAAGCGATTTGATTATTTGAGCTAAATTATTAAATTTAGCTCAAATTTGACACTAAATTTAATCCCAAATTTAGTTATTTTAGCAATTTATTTATAATTAAGTGTTTTTTTGATAAATTGCATAATTTTTACAAAAGGAAAGTATTATGAAAAAATACAATGTCGCTGTAGTGGGTGCTACAGGTGCTGTAGGTGAAGAAATTTTTAGAATTTTGGAAGAATTTAATTTTCCTGTTGCAAATTTGCTTCCACTTGCGAGTGCGAAGAGTGCAGGAAAAGAGATTGAATTTATGGGTCAAAAATACAAAGTAGTTGAGCTTACAGACAGCGTTTTTGAAGAAAATGAAGTTGATATTGCGTTTTTTAGTGCTGGGGGCAGTATTTCTGCTCATTTCGCTCCTTTAGCAGCTGCAAGTGGAGCTGTGGTGATTGATAACACAAGTCATTTTAGAATGGATCCAGAAGTGCCTTTAGTAGTGCCTGAATGTAATCCTGAAGATATAAATTTGTGGAAAAACAAAGGAATTATCGCCAATCCAAACTGCTCAACTATCCAAATGGTTCAAATCCTAAAACCACTAAATGATGCTTTTGGGATACAAAGAGTAGATGTAAGCACTTATCAAGCAGTAAGCGGAGCTGGCAAAAAAGGAATGGAAGAACTTGTCGTTCAAATGCAAAAGTTTTTTGAATTTAAATTAGATGAGTGCGAGCCTAGCACTTTTCCGCACCAAATCGCTTTAAATGTGATCCCGCATATTGATGTATTTTTGGACAATGACTACACAAAAGAAGAAATGAAAATGGTCAATGAAACACGCAAGATTTTGCACAAAGATATTGAAGTAAGTGCGACTTGTGTCAGGGTCCCTGTGCTTAGAAGCCACAGCGAAGCTATTACGATTTGGTTTGAAAAAGATATTAATCCAGACAAAGCTAGAAGTGTTTTGAGTGTAGCACCGAGTGTGAAAGTAATCGATGAGCCAAGCCAAAAACTCTATCCTATGCCAATAATCTCAAGCGATACAAATGATACTTTTGTGGGTCGTATTAGAAAAGACAATTTTAGAGATAATGTCTTGCATTTGTGGTGTAGTGCCGATCAAATCAGAGTAGGGGCTGCTACAAATGCAGTTAGAATCGCACAAAAATGGTGTGAAAATAATTAAATTTGCTCCTAATTGGGGCAAATTTAGCCTAAAATTTAGCAAATTTAATCAAAATCAAATTGCAGTTTTTCGCAAACTCGCAAAAGCACTAAAAAACCAAAATCTAAGGCGAAGTATTTTGAGATAAATTTTTGCTTCACTTGCGTTCGCAACTGCAAGCAGAATGGGTTGTGTAGAAAATTTATTGCGAAAATATTCAAGACGAAAACAAGCGTAGCGGTGCGACAAAGTCGCAGGTTTCTGTGAAATAGGCATAGTAAGGCGTAAATTTAGGCGGTTTCAAACGAAGTTACCTGTGTTTGGTAATGAGTGATGAAATCGTCTAAATTTACGCCTTAATCTGTCAAAGTCGGGGAATTATAATCTATGAGTTATAAAAAATTCGATTAGCTCCACCGCATTATCCACGCCGCAAACGCCCGTGTTTATGCACAAATCATAAAACGCAGAACCGCCCCACTCTTCGCCTGTATAATAGCGATGAAATCTCGCCCTGCCGTTGTCGCTCTCGCTCATATAATCACCAACTTTACTAGGCGAAATGCCAGAGCTTACCAAACGAGCCTTTTTAAATTCGCTCGGTGCGTGTAAAAACACGCTAAAAAAGTCCTTTTGTCCGCGTAAAAAGTAGTTAGCACACCGCCCCATGATGATATAATCGCTACCAAGTGTTAATTTTGTATAAATTTCTTTGATTGTTTTTATGCTTGTCTCGTCTGCAACTTCATTATCCGAAATGGCTTGAAGTAGCGTATTTACAGGCGTTTCGTTGTAAAAGCGATACATTTGCTCAAAACAGCCGATCTCATCTGCTTTTTTAAGTAACATATCTTGATCTAAATACGAAAAACCAAGCTTTTTGGCTAGTTTTACGACTAGCTCCCTACCACCAGCCCCAGTTTGCCTACCGATTGAGATTATCATTTTTTTGCCTTTAATTTTTTATTTTTTTTCCAAAAAATGCAAATATTCCGTTGTTTGATTTGCCTTTTGTGTGCGGTTGTTATCAGCTTTAAAACGGCGATATGATTTAGTAAAAACTTCGTATTTGCCGTATTTTTCGCAAATTTCACGAATTTGTTCTGGCAAAATAATTCCTTCATTATTGTAACTTAAAAAAATGTATTTGAAATTTGCATTTTTGATTAAATTTTCAAATTCATCTTTTGCCGTAGCCTTTTTGCACCATTTGCTTTTTTTATACTCTCTAAGCCCAGTTTTGCCCTTTGGCACAAAATCATCGTAAAGTGCAATCGTGTTTAAAATGTGGTAATTTGCTCCGTATTCTCTGTGATTATACGGTGGGTCAAGGTATAAAATATCGCCGTTAATTTTTTTGATAAGTTCGCCCAAATCGCTTTGATAAACTTCGTTTTTATGGATACTGGGCTCAAATTTAGAAATCTTAAATTCAAGCGGTTTTTGGGCTGATTTTTTTAGTTTTTTTAGAAACGCTCCATAAACAGAAGCGGTATTTGCAACCTTGTCGGCACTTTCAATCAAACTTGCAAGTAGGCAAAAATATTTTTGTTCGCCGATTTTTGGGTGTAAATTTTCAATTTCTTTTCGTAAAGTATCAATTTTAACGGCATTTTCATCGCTAAAATATTGCCTTTCATTGCCACCACCAAGAGCATAAAATTCGTAAATTTTACCTTGTTTTTTATCTAAATTTTCAAAATTTTCTAAATTTGATGAAAGTTCGGAAATTTCAAATTCGCTCATCAATAAATTTTGATTTAGAACAAAGCTGTAAAATTCGCTATCATTTGAGATAGTTTTTGCAACTTTATTTTTAAAATATGCCCCTACAACACCAGTTCCGGCAAATCCGTCGCAAAAAATAAATTGACTTAAATCATCTCCAACGCACGATTTTATCGAAGTTTCCAAAAAATCCAAAAGCGAAAATTT
>JAGAZK010000254.1 GCA_017940085.1 Campylobacter sp. | reverse complement strand
CCCATTTTTTAAAAGTAATTCTTCATAATTATCCGCACTTGTGATAGCATTTTGGTGAGTTTGGAGTATTTTTTGGGCAGCTGATTTATCCACTATATACGCACAAGTGGCAAAAACTTTATCATAAAAAAATTTATTGATTAAAAACACGCCATCTTGGGATTTTTCTACAGCGATTCTTTTTTTGGCTGATTTGTGCGTAAGCCCACAACAATGAAAAAAGCTATTTTGTGGCAAATTTGAAGCTATCTCAAAAGCTTTTTTGATACACTCATCATCTCCCAAGCAATCATCTTCTAAAATCAAGCAATGCGTCGCACCCCCCCCCATTTGCAAAAATTTCTCATAAGCTTTCATATGAGAAAGTGTGCAACCAACTTCATTTGGAGAGAGAATTTGTGAGTGTTTGTCTAAAGAATTTATTATAATATCAAAATATTTTTTTGTCCCTATCTCGTTTCCATTTACAGCTTCAATTATTTCAAATTTATCATAGCTCAAAAATTGTTTTTTGAGATTTTCTCTTCTAGCTTCATCTTGTGCCAAAGATATTACAAACACTGGATATTGCATCTTTATCCTATTTACAATAACTGAACAAATTTGGGAAAATTTATTAAATTTGCCCAAATTTGCTTTAAATTTAGTGTTTAGCTAAATAATTTGTATCAAACTCGTTATTTACAAAATCAGGGTTATTCATCATCGCTAAATGAAAATCACGAGTTGATTTTATGCCTTGAATTACAAGCTGAGAAAGTGCTACTTTCATTTTAGCAATAGCTTTTGTGCGGTCTTTGTCATGGACAATTAGTTTGCCTATCATACTATCATAATACGGCGGCACACTATATCCTTCATAAACATGGCTATCCATTCTGACATCTTTGCCACCAGGAGCCACATATTTTGTGATTTTACCTGGATTTGGGGTGAAGCTTTTTGGATCTTCGGCTGTGATTCTGCACTCAATCGCATGACCATTAAATTTAACTTCGCTTTGTTTTGGAAGTTTTTCGCCTTGAGCTACTCTTATCATAAGCTCAATCAAATCAAGCCCACTTCGCATTTCGCTAACTGTGTGTTCTACTTGCAAACGCGTATTCATCTCAATAAAATAAAATTTCTTATCCACACTATCATATAAAAACTCAAATGTCCCAGCACTAAAATAACCGATAGCTTTTGCTGCTTTTACCGCTGTTTCATGAAGCTTTTTGCGAGTTTCATCATCTAAAATAACAGCTGGGCTTTCTTCGATGAGTTTTTGGTGACGGCGTTGCATAGAGCAATCTCTCTCGCCGATATGGATAACATTTCCATGCTCATCGCCGATAACTTGGACTTCTATGTGGCGTGGATTTGTAATATATTTTTCCATATACATTGTCCCATCGCCAAATGCACTCACTGCTTCACTTTCAGCTGACCAAAAAAGTTTTTCTAAATCTTCTTCTTTTGGAACTACTCTCATTCCTCTACCACCGCCACCAGCAGCAGCTTTTATGATAACTGGGTAGCCAATTTTACTAGCTAATTTTCTAGCTTCTTCTACATCAGCAATCGCTCCATCGCTTCCTGGAACTACTGGGATTCCAGCTCTCATCATAACTTGTTTAGCTTTGCTTTTATCGCTCATTAAAGTCATAGCTTCAACGCTAGGACCGATAAATTTGATATTGTGTTTAGCACAAATTTCAACAAAATTTTGATTTTCACTCAAAAAACCATATCCCGGAAATATCGCATCCGCTTCGGTTAGCTCACAAGCTGTGATAATCGCGGGTATGTTTAAATAACTATCACTTGATCTTGCTCCGCCTATGCAAATAGCAGCATCTGCATATTTGACATAAAGTGCGTCTTGATCGGCTGTTGAATGCACAACAATAGCTTGTTTGCCCATTTCTTGGATAGTTCGCAAAGCCCTAAGTGCAATCTCGCCACGATTTGCTATAAGAATTCTTTTGATTTCTTTCATAGTTTTTCAACCTCAAACAACGCCATAGCATATTCCACAGGCTGTCCGTCTTCAACAAGAGCTTTTTTGATACGGCAATCAAACTCAGCTTCAATCTCGTTCATAATCTTCATAGCTTCGATAATTCCCACAGTTTCGCCTTTATGAACGACTTGACCTACGCTTACAAATGGATTAGCTCCTGGACTTGGAGCTTTATAAAAAGTCCCAACCATAGGACTATCAATCGTATCCATAGAAGCTTTGCTTGTAGGTTTGTCATTTACGACTACATTTACGCTTGGAACTGGCTGTGGAGCTGCCATAACAGGCACTTGTGGGGCATTTTCGCTATCAGCTCCGTATTTTTTGATCTCTATTTCAAAATCTTTATCTTTGATTTTTAGTTTGTTTAGGCTCTTTTTTTCGTCAAAAAAGCTCATTAAATCTTCAATTTCTTTTTTGGTCATAACTAACTCCTAAAAAATTTCGCTTTTGATTTTAGCAAATTTAAACATACAATTAAATTAAAAGAGTAAATTTAGTATTTAAATTTACTAAATTTAAGCCCTTGAAACGCTTATAACTTTGCCAGTTTCTACGCAATAAGCACTAAGTTTTCGCCCATAACAGCACCCAGTATCTACATTGGCAAATGTATCAGATACAAACACATCTTTTTGTGGCGTGTGTCCAAATACATTGAAAATTTCAGTTGCTTTGCTAGGATTTTGTCTATTCCAAAGTGCCATTTCTTTGATGTATTGAGTATCATCTCGCCTTTCCCACATATCGCCTATTGGAGCGTGAGAAACCACAACTGGGAGATTGTTTTTGTAAATATCTAGCTCTATATAAGTAGGCAAAGATCCTATCCACTCAATATCATCATAAAATTCATCTAAATATTCTTTGTTTTTGAGTTCGTCTCCGTTTTTTTTGCAAATCCCATAAGAAGCCAAAGTCCTAAAACCGCCCCTTTGTAAAAATGAAAAATATCTTTGTTTGGCGGATTTATAGCCAAATTGTTTGATGTGTTCGCCAAGCTCTTTTATTAGCTCATCATGATTACCAAGAACACTTCTAAATCCATTTTCTCTAATAAATCTAATAACTTGACTTGATTTCTTGCCACGATTTACGAGATCTCCTACAAATATGACTTGAGAGCCGTTTGGGATAAGAGAAACTAAGCGGATTAGAGTGTTGAATTCTCCATGAACATCGCCGATAACATAAGTAAAATCATATTTCTTGCCATGACTTAAAAATTTACGGATTTTAGATACAGAATAAATTTGAAACTGCTCAAAAAACCATTTACACCTAGAATAAAACGCTCTTTTTATTTTCATTTTAAACTCTAAAAAAATTTGCGAAATTTAATCAAATTTGACTAAAAATCTGATTAAATTTAATTCGTATGATTAAATTTGAACTACAAATTTACTACTAAATTTAATGCTAAATTTGCGTATTTTTGGCACTCACAAAAGACAAATTAAATTTTAAGATTTTTATATTTTTGTTTTAGTTTGTTTATAAATGCGTCTATTTGTAAATTTAAAGATTTCAAATCGCTCTCGTTTCGCACCACAAAATCCGCTAATTTGAGCTTTTGATCAGGATTTAGTTGTAAATTTATGCGGTTTTTTGCTTCATTTTGGCTTAAATTATCTCTTTTAACAATTCGCTCAATTAATAAATTTATTGGTGCATAAATCAATAAAACGCTTTTAAAATCATATCCGCCCTTTTCATAAAAAAGCGGAATATCCACAAAATACGGCAAATTTGTTTGCTCTAATTTAGAAGCTTTTTCGTAAATTTTGGCTCTAATTTGAGGGTGAAGAATTTCTTCAAGTTTTTTTAAAGCCAAAGCATCGCTAAATACAAATTTACCAAGCTTTTTGCGATCTACTTTGCCATTTTTTATAAATTTATCCCCAAACTCAAATTTAATTTTATCAGCGTTTAAATCCAACACTTTATGTGAAATTAAATCAGCCTCAATCACGCTAAATCCATAAAGTTTGAGTAAATTTACAGCCGTGCTTTTGCCAGAACCAATTGAGCCTGTAATTACGATAGCGTTTGGATAATTATTTATGAGCTATTACCTCAACTTCTAATTTCACGCCTTTTGGCAGATCTTTGACAGCCACAGCAGACCTTGCAGGAAATGGCTCTTTGAAATACTGAGCATAAATTTCATTTACTGCACTAAAATCATTAATATCAGCTAAAAATACTGTTGTTTTAATCACTTTTTCGTATCCTAAACCAGCAGCTTGCAAAACTCCGCCCACATTTTTCATAGCTTGATGAGCTTGATCTTGCAGATTTGCAGGTATTTCGCCTGTATCTGGGATAAGAGGAATTTGACCTGAAAAAAACACCAAATCTCCAGCTTCTCTAAATGGACTATAAGGTCCAATAGCCTTTGGATATTGCATTATTTCTCCTTTTTTTTAAATGGGCGAATTCTAGCAAAATTAAGTTAAATTTGGCTAATATACACAAAATCAAAAAGGCGACAAATGATAAGTTATAAAGATTCTGGCGTTGATATAGATGCAGGAAATAGCTTTGTTAATGAGATTAAACCTTTAGTCAAATCCACTCATAATTCAAGCGTTTTAGGAAATATTGGGTCATTTTCTGGGGCTTTTGAGCTTGGGGGTGGATACAAAAATCCAACTCTTTTAGCTGGAACTGATGGAGTTGGGACTAAACTTCGTTTGGCTATAGATTTAGGCAAACTCGATGGAATCGGTATTGATTTAGTAGCAATGTGCGTAAATGACATAATTTGCAATTTTGGCAAACCTTTGTTTTTTTTGGATTATTATGCCACAGATCGTCTTGATATAGAAAGTGCAAAAAGTGTGCTTAGCGGTATAGTCAAAGGCTGTCAAATCGCAAAATGTGCTTTGATAGGCGGAGAAACTGCTGAAATGCCAAGTATGTATAATACTGGGGATTTTGATTTGGCTGGATTTGCTGTAGGGATCGCCGAAAAAGACGAGATTGACCGCACTAAATTTGTAAATGAAGGCGATATTTTAATCGCTTTGCCGAGCTCTGGACTTCATTCTAATGGATTTTCGCTCGCAAGGGCTGTAATTGTGCGAAGAAAGCTAAATTTGGGCGATGAATTTGACGGTAAGACTTTGGGCGAAGTGCTTTTGGAGCCAACTAAAATTTATGTAGATGATTTTTTGAGATTAAAACCTTTTATAAATGCCCTTGCTCACATAACAGGCGGTGGGATAGTTGAAAATTTGCCAAGAGTTTTCCCAAATGGACTTGGAGCAAAAATCCAAAGAAAAGCTATCAAAACGCCTGAAATTTTCAAACTCCTAGCCAAAGAAGTGGAGCAAAATGAAATGGACCGCACATTTAATATGGGTGTAGGAATGATTTTGGTAGTATCTAAAGACAATGTAGATAAAGTTTTGGCAAACTCTGATGGCTATATAATTGGTGAAGTAACAAAAGGCGACAAAGTAGAACTTTGTGATTAAATTTAATCAAATTTACTAAATTTAGTGCTAAATTTGATTAAATTTAGCGTTTTAACAACTCCATTAAAGCAAATTTCAATTCTTTTATATTTTTGTTTGTTGCTGATGAAATATCCATTACAAAATATGGCTTTTGGTTGTCATATTCATATATATCTTGTTTGGCTTGAAAATTTAAACTTGATAAAAATTCTTTAATTTTAATATCTGTATCTTGGGAGGCATCGCTTCTAGTAAGTGCTACGGCATAATCTCGCTTTGCAAGTTTAGGAGAAAATTTTTCAATCTCATTTCTTAGGGTTTTAAACTGCTCTATTATATCTCCATGACCTGCTAAATCTATCATAAATAATAAAATTTTCGTTCTTTCAATATGTCGCAAAAACTCAATCCCAAGCCCTTTGCCATCACTTGCCTCTTCAATAATGCCCGGAATATCAGCCATAACAAAACCGCTAAATTCATCTACAGCTACCATTCCAAGCTTTGGAGTAAGTGTAGTAAATTCATAATCTGCAATTTGTGGTTTGGCATTTGAGATTGTAGAGATTAAAGTAGATTTACCTACATTTGGAAATCCTACAAGTCCGACATCTGCGATTAATTTTAATTCTAATCTTATAAATTTACTCTCTCCTTTAAGTCCGGGCTGGGCATAAGTAGGAGCTTGATTGCGTGAGCTTTTAAAATGAACATTTCCTAATCCTCCCTTAGCACCTTTTAAAATAAGCTGTTTTTGCCCTACTTCAACCAAATCTAATAGCAACTCGCCACTTTCGTCATCATAAATGGCAGTTCCTGGTGGGACAATTAATACTAAATCATCGCCTTTTTTACCTGTTTTTTTCTTTGGCTCACCATCTGCTCCGTTTTTAGCTTTTAATAATCTTTTGCCTTTGTAATTTTCAAGTGTGTGGGTATTGTTATCAGCGATAAAATAAACGCTCCCACCATCTCCGCCGTCTCCACCATCAGGACCACCTAATTCTATAAATTTTTCACGCCGAAAACTAGATGAACCAGCACCGCCGTTTCCAGATTTGATTTCAAATTTTACGCTATCAACAAACATTTTTTGCCTTTTTGCAAATTATACCAAATTTAATACTTGTTTATTAGGACAATTTGCTTTAAAATTTGATTAAATTTAGTGATTGATTTGCGGTTTAATGGTGGAGTTAAGCGGGATCGAACCGCCGACCTCTTGAATGCCATTCAAGCGCTCTCCCAGCTGAGCTATAACCCCAAGTAATAAAAAACGCTATTTTACTAATTTTTTACTTACAAATTTTTGAAATCACAAAAATTTAAATAAAATTTATGCTTATAAATTTAATAAGGAAAAAATATTAACAAATATAAATTTGAAATCCAAACAAAATTTGTATATAATTTGGCTAATCACATTTTACAAGAAAGGAGTCAAATGGGCAGTTTAAATTTGCGAACCAAAGTTATATTTGGTTTGATAGCCTTGATTGGTGCTTGGGCATTTGGTGTTTTGGCATTAAATCAAGGTGAAACCATAAGTGCTACTTGGATAGTTGTAGCTGCTGTTTGTATTTATACAATCGGCTACCAATTTTATGGGCGTTTTATTGCGACAAAAGTTATGGAGCTTGATGATAGTAGAGCAACTCCAGCTTATGTCAATAATGACGCTAAAGACTACCACCCTACAAATAAATATGTTCTTTTCGGACACCATTTTGCAGCGATCGCTGGTGCTGGTCCGCTTGTAGGTCCTGTTTTGGCAGCTCAAATGGGTTATTTGCCAGGTATGCTTTGGCTATTAGTGGGTGTCGTTTTGGCTGGTGCTGTGCATGATTTTGTCGTGCTAGTCATCTCAGTAAGACACAACGGAAGAAGCCTTGGTGAAATGGTCAAAATGGAAATGGGCACCACAACTGGCGGTATTGTAATGGTCGGAATTTTGTTTATTATGGTCATTATTGTCGCAATTCTTGCTATGGTTGTTGTAAATGCTTTGGCTGATTCGCCTTGGGGTCTATTTACGGTTGCTATGACTATTCCTATTGCGATTTTAATGGGAATTTGGATGAGATTTATTAGACCAGGTAGAGTTGTAGAAGCTTCAATTGGTGGATTTATCTTGCTTATGGTCGCACTTTGGGCAGGACATTTAGTAGTTTTGGATCCATTTTGGAAAGAATTCTTCACTCTAAGTAGAGAATCTTTGGCAATCGCAACTATGATTTATGGCTTCATTGCTGCAATTTTGCCTGTTTGGTTCTTACTTGCTCCAAGAGATTATTTAAGCACATTTTTAAAACTTGGCGTTATTTTCGCAATGGCTTTAGCGATTATAGTTGTTAGTCCTGATATTCAAATGCCAGCACTTACTAAATTTGTAGATGGCACTGGTCCAGTATTTGCAGGATCTTTATTCCCATTTTTGTTTGTTACAATCGCTTGCGGTGCGATTAGCGGTTTCCACGCTCTAATCTCAAGCGGAACTACTCCAAAAATGGTTATGAAAGAAGGTCAAACTTTATTCATCGGCTATGGCTCGATGCTAATGGAAAGTTTGGTTGGTATCATGGCTTTGGTTGGTGCTATTATCTTAACTCCAGGAATTTATTTCTCTATCAACGCTCCTGCTGCAATTTTAGGTGGCGATGCGGCTAGTGCGGCTACAGCTATTGCAAATTTCGGCTTTACCGTAACTCCTGAAGAGATTACAAATTTAGCCGCAAGTATTGGCGAAGAAACTATGCTTTCAAGAACAGGTGGCGCACCTACATTTGCACTTGGTCTTACAATGCTATTCCACCAAATTATCGGTGGTGAAGCAATGATGCCGTTTTGGTATCACTTTGCGATTTTGTTTGAAGCGTTGTTTATTTTAACTGCTGTTGATGCTGGAACAAGGGTTGGTAGATTTATGATCCAAGATGTTCTTGGCAATGTTCATAAACCTTTTGCAAATACAAAAAGCTACACTTACGGCACTATAGCTACTTTGATATGTGTTGCTGGTTGGGGATATTTGCTTTATGCAGGTGTAACTGATCCTATGGGTGGTATTTATACACTATGGCCACTATTTGGTGCATCAAATCAAATGTTGGCTTGCTTAGCACTTATGTTAGTAACTGTAATACTATTCAAAAAAGGCAAAGCAAAATACACATTTGTTACTATTATTCCGCTTGTTTGGGTAGGCATTACGACTATGAGTGCTGCTATCCAAAAAATGCTTCCTGCAAATGGCGAGAGAATCCACGATGCAGTTAGCCATGTCGCAACCGCTCAAAATTGGAGTGCCAAACTAGCAGAGCTAACTGATCCTGCACAAATAGCAAGAGCAGAAGCTATCATTAGAAACAATGTCGTTGATGCTGTGCTTTGCGGTTTCTTTATCTTTGTAGTTATTGTTATGGTTGCTCAAACTATTAGGATTTGTATGAAAATCTCCAAAGGCGATACTACAAGCTATCCGTTAGCAGAAGATCCGTATTTAAAGGCTAGTGATTATGAAGTGGTTAAGTAAGTTAAAAAACGCTTACGACAAAATCGATGGTGCAGTAGCTCCTATAATTGGGCTTCCTAGTTATGAAAAATATCTTGAGCATTTTCGCACTCATCACCCAGATCAAACTCCGCTCTCAAGGGCGGAGTTTTTCAAAGAAGCTCAAGACAGAAAAGGCAAACAAGTTAGATGTTGCTAGTCAAATTTGATCCAAATTTGGGTCAAATTTGACATTTTTTAGTTTTTATGTAAATTTGGCAAAACCGCCGTAAAATCTCGCAAATTTAGTAATATTATTCAAATTTAGCAGTTTTTCACAAATAATATATTACAATTCGAAAATCAAAAAACACAAGGATATAAAATGAGTAAATTTAAAAAGACAATTTTGATTTCTTGTATAAGCGTAGCTGTCGTAATCGCTGTAGCCTTAGGTGTTATGTTTTATATTTCCAAAAATATCGAACAAAAACTCAGCGATATGATACAACAAAACAAAATTTGCAAAGTTACGAATTGGGATTTTAGTGAAAAATTTGGCAAATCAAACGGCTCTTTTGAGTGCAATATCCAAAAAGACCAACTCGGTCAATTTATCACAAATTTTTTGATAAACAATCTTGGCAGTATCGTCAAACCAGAAGAAAGACAAAAGATTTTGGATCTTTCTAAACTTGCCCAAGAAGATTTAGATGTGCGAGTAGAATATCAAATCTCTCACTCGCTTTTTAGCATAGCAAACGGATTCAAAAGCACAGGAACGCTCAAAATTCTGACGCCGTTTTATAAAAACTTACTACAAGAAAGTTTTGGTGCTACAAATGACGACTTGCTAAATTTTGATTTTACAAAAAGTTTAGATAGCTCTGATTGTTTGGTCAAATTTACAGACATACAAACAAACAAAATTTTACTTAGCGGTCTAAATTTCAAATTTAACACAAACTCGCAAGATGAATTTAAATCCGTAGGCTTTGGAATAGATAAAATCAAAGCAGACGGCGTAGAATTGGAAAATTTAGGCTTAAATTTAGACCTAAAAGACGGCATAAAAGATCTAAATTTAGAAACAATAAGCACAAAATACAAAACTCACAATCTCAAACTAGATAAATTTAAAGTATCTTCTGGTATGGTTTCATTTGTGGATATATCGGGCGTATCGACAAGCGGGGTAAATCAAGAAGTAGAAGACAAAATCGTTTTAAGCGACAAACAACAAATAGCGCAAATCAGTATTTTTGATGTGATTTTCAAAAATATTAGTTGGCAAACCCAAACTGTTTTTGAAAAATCGTTTTTTGATAATTATTTCGCAAAATACGCAAAAATCACAAACAACATAAACAATCCTCAAGAACTCGAAAAAGTATTGAGCGAGTATTTGGGCAACGGCATCAAAATAAATATCAAAGATTTTGGCTTTGAAAATAAAAATTCAGACAAACTAAATGCAAATCTAAATTTAGACATTGCTAATTTTAAAAATTTCCAAAATCTAGCCAAAAATACTAAATTTGAAGGCTCTGTCAAAATAAGCACAAGTGTGGATAAATTTTTGTCATCTTACATAGGTCTTGATATGATAATACAAAATTTATCAGAATGGCTAAGTGAGTATTTCAAAAAAGATGGTGATGGTGTCAAAATGGAGTTTTATTTTGACCAAGACAAAAGCGAAATTGTCATCAACAGCCTAAAACGCATTAAAATAGATTTAGGTGCCAAACAACCTCAACAAGAAGATGATAAATTCAAAGCTGTAATAGAACACTCAGCAAATGCTCTAGCACAAACTTTGCAGTCCATAAATACATATTACATCGCAAATGGTGGTTTTGGAGATAATTTTATCCAAATGACTGGGATTAGCGATTTAGAAACCATTTCTGACAATGAAGCGATTTTATTTGTGGCTGATAAAAAATGTCTAAAAATCTCATTTGAAGAACACACAATAGATGAAAAAACAGCAGGTTTTATAAAAGTAGAAAAATTTGAAGACCAAGAAGATGAAATTTGTGGGAAATTTTATCAAAATGAAGTATTTAACGAATACTTCAACACAAATCTCAAAAACCAAAATAACGCACAAATTATCCTAAGAAGCAAATAATCCAAATTTACAGCAAATTTAATTAAATTTGCTGTAAATTTAATATATCACAAGCAAATATTTTCACCACGATTTTAAATAATTTGATTAAATTTAACAAGTAAGCTTAAATTTATATTTGTTTGATTTTATTTTTGCTATAATCCCCGAATTAAATTAAATTTTAAATATTTCCTTAAGGATAAAGAAAATGGATTTGAAAGAAAAATCTTTAAAATACCACGAAAATGGTAAAATTGAAATCAATGTTACAAAACCTTGCGTTAGTGCCGATGATCTAAGCCTTGCTTATACACCGGGCGTTGCTGAGCCTTGCAAAGAGATAGAAAAAGACAATGAGCTTGCTTACAAATACACAAATAAAGGCAATCTTGTAGCCGTTATCACTGACGGAACTGCTGTGCTTGGACTTGGCGATATAGGTGCAGTTGCAGGAAAACCAGTAATGGAAGGAAAATCTGTTTTATTTAAAAGATTTGCTGGAGTTGATGCGTTTGACATTGAGCTTGATGAAAAAGATCCTGATAAAATCGTTGAAATTTGCAAAGCCTTAGCTCCTACATTTGGTGGTATAAATTTAGAAGATATTGGTGCGCCAAAATGTTTTTATATCGAGAAAAAGCTTCAAGAAAGTGTAAATATCCCTGTAATGCACGATGACCAACACGGCACTGCTATCATCACAACAGCAGGTTTAATTAATGTCCTAAAAATCACAGGTCAAAAACCAAGTGATCTTAAAATCGTAGTTAGCGGAGCTGGAGCAGCAGGAATTGCGTGTGCGAAAATGTATAGAAATTTGGGCGTGAAAAATATCGTAATGCTTGATAGCAAGGGAGTTATTTATAAAGGCAGACCAAATTTAACCCCTGAAAAAGAAGAATTTGCAATTGAAACAGATGATCGCACACTAGCTGATGCGATGAAAAACGCAAATATGTTTTTAGGGCTTTCAAAACCAGGCGTATTAAGTGGCGAAATGGTAAAATCAATGTCATCAAACAATCCGATTATTTTCGCTCTTGCAAATCCTACGCCTGAAATTTTCCCTGAAGAAGTAGCCAAAGTCAGAGACGATGTTATCATGGGAACAGGTAGAAGCGATTATCCAAACCAAGTAAATAATGTTTTGGGCTTTCCATTTATATTTAGGGGTGCATTAGATGTAAAAGCGACTAAAATCACCGAAAATATGAAAGTAGCCGCCGCAAATGCTTTGGCAGATTTAGCGATGAAAGAAGTTCCTAGTGAAGTTTGCGTTGCTTATGGCGTAAGTGAGCTTAAATTTGGCAAAGATTATATTATCCCAAAACCATTTGATCCAAGAGTTTTATTTGAAGTAGCACCTGCTGTAGCAGAAGCTGCCGTAAAAGACGGTGTTGCTTTGGTAAAAGAATTTGACAAAGCAGCTTATAAAGAAAGCTTAAAAACACTTTTAAAATAATCTCCAAATTTCGCCTATACTAATAGGCGAAATTTTCTCAAACCAAAAATTATATTTTGCCTACAACTTCACCAAAAATAACAAAACCAAAATTTATTTATAATTATTTCTATCAAAGCTTTTGCCGTTGTTATAATCATTTAGTAGTTTTGCTACTGTGCCACTTAAAAATAAAATAGCGATTAAATTTGGAATAACCATAAGTCCATTAAACATATCGGCTAACTCCCACACAAGATCGATTTTAAGAAGCGAACCAGTAAAAACAAAAGCGACAACTAAAATTTGCAAAAATATAACAGCTTTTGCACCAAATAAATATCTTACATTTATTTCAGCAAAATAATACCAACCCATAATCGTGGTAAATGCGAAAAATAGCAAACAAATAGCCACAAAACTATAACCTATATTCTTACCTAAAATGTGCGATGAAAAAGCTTCTTGAACTAACTGAATTCCGCTAAAAACAGCTGTTCCATCAGAATTAAAACTTACCACACCAGAAGTTAAAATCACAAAAACTGTGATATTTAGCACAATGAAAGTATCCACAAAAACACTCATCACGCCTAGTAGTGCTTGATCTACTGGGTGTTTTACATTTGCGACAGCATGAGCGTGTGGGGTTGAGCCCATACCTGCTTCGTTGCTAAAAAGCCCCCTTGCCACGCCGTATCTCATAGCAGCTGCTATACTAGCTCCAGTTACGCCACCCCAAGCAGCACTTGGATCAAACGCAGCCTTTACAATCAAAGCAAAAGCATTTGGAAGCTCTGAAATATTTGCAAAAATAATGCAAAGCCCCACGACGATATATAAAATCGCCATTAATGGCACTACTTTTTCGGCAACTCTGGCGATAGTTTTAACTCCACCTATAAAAATCACACCGCAAACTATGGCTAAAATCGCACCAAAAAAGCGTTTATCAATCTCAAAAGCTTTGCTAAATCCATCTGTTATGGCATTTGCTTGAACCATATTTCCCATAAAACCAAGCGCTAAAATAATAGCAATAGCAAAAAATACAGCTAAAAATTTGCCAAATTTACCGCCGATACCGTGCGAAATATAAAATGCAGGACCGCCGATGATATGACCGCTATTATCTTTTGAGCGATAAACTTGTGCTAAGCAAATTTCGGCAAAATTTGTAGCCATTCCAAAAAAAGCAGCTAACCACATCCAAAAAATCGCCCCCGGTCCTCCTAAAATAAGAGCAGTTGAAGCTCCTACTAGATTTCCTGTGCCAACTTGTGCTGCAATAGCCGTAGAAATCGCCTGAAACGAGCTCATACCATGCTTTCCAGCCTTTTGTCCGTGCAGTGAAAAATCGCCAAAAAGTCTTTTTGAAGCTGATTTAAATTTAAAAATTTGAACAAATTTAAGTCT
>JAGAZK010000253.1 GCA_017940085.1 Campylobacter sp. | reverse complement strand
TTGCTTACGGGCTTGACAAAAAAGAAGCCGAAAAAATCGTGGTTTATGATTTGGGCGGCGGGACATTTGATGTAACAGTTCTTGAAACAGGTGATAGCGTAGTCGAAGTTTTGGCCACAGGCGGAAACGCATTTTTAGGTGGTGATGATTTTGACAATAGAGTAATTGACTTCTTAGCAAGTGAGTTTAAAAGTGAAACTGGAATAGATCTCAAAAATGATGTTATGGCATTGCAACGCCTAAAAGAAGCTGCAGAAAATGCCAAAAAAGAGCTCTCAAGTGCTATGGAAACGACAGTAAATTTACCATTTATCACAGCAGATGCCTCAGGTCCTAAACATCTCACTAAAACAATTAGCAGAGCTAAATTTGAAGGTTTGATTGATGATTTAGTAAATGAAACAATCACAAAAATCAACGAAGTCATCAAGGATGCAAATATCTCCAAAAGCGATATTAAAGAAGTAGTTATGGTAGGTGGCTCAACTCGTGTGCCGCTCGTCCAAGACGAAGTCAAAAAAGCCTTTGACAAAGAACTAAACAAATCGGTCAATCCAGACGAAGTAGTCGCAATCGGAGCCGCGATTCAAGGTGCAGTTATCAAAGGCGATGTCAAAGATGTGCTTTTGCTTGATGTTACTCCACTTTCGCTCGGCATCGAAACACTAGGCGGAGTCATGAGCAAACTAATAGAAAAAGGCACCACAATTCCTACTAAAAAATCTCAAGTTTTCTCTACTGCAGAAGACAACCAATCAGCCGTAACAATCAATGTCTTGCAAGGTGAGAGAGATTTTGCTAAAGATAACAAATCTTTGGGTAATTTTAATCTAGAAGGAATTATGCCTGCTCCTCGCGGTGTGCCTCAAATAGAAGTTGCGTTTGATATTGATGCAAATGGTATTTTAACTGTATCAGCTAAAGACAAAGCAAGTGGCAAAGCCCAAAATATCACGATTTCAGGCTCAAGTGGCTTAAGCGATGAAGAAATCAACAAAATGGTAAATGACGCAGAAGCCCACAAAGAAGAAGACAAAAAACGAAAAGAAGCTGTAGAAGCTAGAAATGCAGCCGATGGTCTTGCTCATCAAGTAGAAAAATCACTAAATGATTTGGGTGAAAAAATCTCAAGCGAAGAAAGAGCCAAAATCGAAGCAGCACTAAACGATCTTAAAGAAACTCTCAAAAACGAAAATGCCACAAAAGATGAGATCGATACAAAAGTAAAAGCTCTAAGCGATGCTAGTCATAAACTTGCAGAAGCTATGTATAAACAAAATAGCGACAATCAAACTAGCTCATCAAATAATGCCAATAACAAAAAAGACGATGATGTCATAGACGCCGAAGTAGAATAATCCGTAAAACTGGTCAAATTTGATTAAATTTAATCAAATTTGACTATTAAATTTAATCAAATTTAAGATTAAATTTTCACCGCACACTTTTTGCTATGCTTAAATTATAGTTTCAAACCAAGTTTGGTTTGTGGTATAATTGTGCTATTAAAGATCGCTTATGAGTTAGTAAAGTATTTGCAATAAACAAGGGATAAAATGACAAATCTAAAAATCGCACAAAATATCTTAAAAACTTGTTTTTGGGGCAATACAAACTACACGCCTGAATATATTTTAGAAAAAATTTCAAATAAAAATTTTGCAAGACAAATTTTTAGTGCAATATTTCAAAACTCAACTTTTATGTCAAGAGATCTAAGTATCATAAAACGCGAGTATGTGGTAGAGTTTATAAAAGAGCAAGAAAAAAAAATGCCAAAATTTAACCAAAGATATTTTAGACTAAGACTTGATGCTCTTATAAATACATATATCGATAGCTCTTATGAATTAAGGGATAGAAAATGGACGATTTAAAGATATATTACGAAAAATTATATCATTTACAAGATGAAATCTTAAATTTATTAGTCCAAAGCGAGTGTTATTTGTATCTTACAGGCGGGACAGCTCTACATAGATTTGTATTAAAAAATGGCACTAGATATTCTGATGATATTGATTTATTTACAGCTGATAGAAGTATTGGCGGCAAAGATGAAATAGCAAATTTCGTAAATTTTCTAAAAGAAAATAAAACAGATTTTAATATCATTGTTGATACTCCATCTTTTAAAAGACTAATTATTAAAGAAAGTGGATTAAAAGTTGATTTGGCTCACGATACGCTAGAACATATTGGCAAATTTAATAAGCATAAAAATGGTTTTTTGTTTGATAATATAGATAATATTTTGTTAAACAAATATGATGCTGTTTTTTCAAGAGAGCAAAGCAGAGATTTATTTGATATTTATACAATTATCAAAAATTCAAACATTGATTTATTGGATAGTTTTGATAATTTTCAAAACAAAAGTCTAAATTCGCCCGAAATAATTTGTGCTAGAATAAAAAGCTTTCCGTCAAATTTGATTGATATTAATGATATACGAGCAAAAGATGAGAAATATTTAAAAGATTTTATAAAAAACTATCAGCAAACTTTTTTTGAATATTTTGATATAGAAAATAAAGCAAAGAAATTAAAAAATAAATAAATTTGAGTAAATTTAGGCATAAATTTGCTTAAATTTACTCAAATTTGAGTATTAAATTTAATCAAATTTGACCACTTAAATTTAAGTATTTTAACTATTGAGCCCAAATTTTACAATCAATTTTTTATAATCAATCAAATTTACTTCAAATTTTTACCCCATAGTTTATCGCTACGCTTAAACTGTGGGGTTTTAGGCGCTCTTTAAATTTGTTTTTGCTATAATCATTTCTACTTGATAGGCATCTGACATCTACAATAGTAGAAATTTTGTGCGTGTATTATACCAAATGCCAAAAGTCCAAAGTGTCTCATCTACAATAGTAGAAATTTTGTGCGTGTATTATACTTTTCTTGTATCAAGGGAAAAGAGTAAATCTACAATAGTAGAAATTTTGTGCGTGTATTATACCACCATTATTTTTTGCGACCTTAGCCGCATCTACAATAGTAGAAATTTTGTGCGTGTATTATACATTTTTAATCAAAGGAGTAAAATATATCTACAATAGTAGAAATTTTGTGCGTGTATTATACGATACTATCATTAGGTGCAGTTCCTTATCTACAATAGTAGAAATTTTGTGCGTGTATTGTACGAACTAGATCAAGTTAGAATAGATATAAATCTACAATAGTAGAAATTTTGTGCGTGTATTGTACTTAAAATGAATGTATTATATTATTATATATCTACAATAGTAGAAATTTTGTGCGTGTATTGTACCT
>JAGAZK010000252.1 GCA_017940085.1 Campylobacter sp. | reverse complement strand
TTTAATTCATTAAATTTATATATTTGTTACTTAATGTAACGAAAATAAACATATAAATTTGAGATTAAATTTACAAACTCACACACAAAATTTGCAATGAAATTTAACTAAATTTAGCTAAAATTTAGCCAAATTTAAAAACTTAAGGGATTTTTTTGATTTTATTAATTTTAGTTGGCATTTTTGTAGGTGTAATTTCTGGATTTTTTGGAATTGGGGGTGGCACAATTATCGTGCCTGTGATGATTAGTTTGGGATTTGGGGTCAAAGAAGCCATAGGGATTTCTATCTTGCAAATGCTAATGAGCTCAATTGTAGGAAGTTATTTTAATTATAAAAACGCACATTTTAAAATTAAAGAAGCACTAAATTTGGGCTTAGGCGCACTTTGTGGGGCAAGTTTGAGTGGATTTGTAGTAAGTAGTATTGATGAAATTTGGCTCAAACTCGCTATTATCGTAGCACTTTTGATTTCTCTAATCAAGATTTTTTATTTTCGTCCGGGAAAATCTGAGAAAAAAGTATCAAATTTGGCGTTGTTTATAATAGGATTTTGCATTGCTTTAATAGCGATTTCGATGGGAATTGGCGGGGCTGTATTTTTAACTCCGATTTTAAGTGGATTTTTGGGAATGGATCTTAAAAAATCAGTATCTTTGGGGCTATTTTTTGTGATATTTAGCTCTTTTGCTGGATTTATAAGCCTTAGTATAGCTGGACTTGTAAATTATAAAATAGGCTTTATTGTAGGTATTGGCTCATTGATTGGAGTGTATTTTGGGACAAAAATTCATCACAAAGTAAGCTCGCAAACACAAAAATATTGTTTAATGGTGCTTTATGTAGCAATGATAATACTAACTCTTAATTCCCTGATACCAAATTTAAAATAATTTAGCATTTGGTGGTATAATCTCAAATTTACAAAATCCAAAAAAGAGCGAAATTATGGAATTTATTAGTGTTGTCGGTGCTAAAGAACACAATCTAAAAAATATTAGTTTAAAAATCCCAAAAAACAAGCTTGTAGTTTTTACCGGACTTAGTGGATCTGGCAAAAGCACACTCGCATTTGATACACTGTATGCTGAGGGTCAAAGACGATATATTGAGAGTCTTAGCTCGTATGCAAGACAATTTTTAGACCAAGCTGGCAAACCAGATGTAGATCATATAGACGGTCTTACTCCAGCTGTAGCAATAGATCAAAAATCCACAAGCAAAAATCCCCGCTCTACTGTGGGCACTATAACTGAAATTTACGATTATTTGCGTTTGTTATACGCAAGAGTAGGAGTGCAGTGCTGTTATAAATGTGGCAAGCCAGTCTCAAAAATGAGTGCAAGTGATATAATTGATCAAATCAAAAGCTTACCAGATGGTGCAAAAATCACAATTCTAGCTCCACTTGTTAGAGAAAAAAAAGGAAGTTTTGTAGATATTATAGAAAATTTACGCTCCAAAGGCTTTGTTAGGGCTATGATAGATGGCGTAATGGTTAGACTTGATGATGAAATTGAGCTTAGCAAGACCAAAAAACACACAATCAAAGTAGTAATTGATAGAGTGGTTGTAGAGCCACAAAATGCACTTAGGATTATCCAAGATGTGGAAAAATCGCTTGGAGAGAGCTATGGAGAGGTAGAAGTGCAAATAAATAATGCCAAAGAAATCGGACTTGAAAAAGATTTTATTCATTTTAGCGAACACAATGCTTGTTTTGATTGCAAAATTTCTTATGAGATGCTTGAACCGCTTAGTTTTAGTTTTAATTCCCCAAAAGGAGCTTGTGAAGATTGCGATGGTTTGGGGATTAAATTTAGTCTAGATCAACACAAAATCATCAACGAAAATCTCAGCATAGAACAAGGTGCAATCAAGACTTTATATG
>JAGAZK010000251.1 GCA_017940085.1 Campylobacter sp. | reverse complement strand
ATCATACATAAAAAAGCAAAAAATATTAAATCAAAAATTAAATTTATTAATTTATCGTAAATACTGTATTTTAGTATATTTAAACGATGAATTGATAAAAGCAAAATCAAATATAAGTTTATAGTAAATTATATAATATTAGGCAAAAAAATTAATTTGTAAATTTAACTAAATTTTAAACTTATAAATTTACTATAAACTAGCGTTTGCAAGCATTAATTTTATTCGATTTTCTTGATTTACCGCACTCGCACCCGGATCATAATCAATCGCTGCTATGTTCGCGTTTGGAAAATTTTCTTTGATTTTTCGCACCATGCCACGCGCTATGATATGATTTGGCAAACACCCAAAAGGCTGAGCGCAGACGACATTTTCTATGCCATGGCTTACAAATTCGACCATTTCAGCAGTTAGCAACCAGCCTTCGCCCATTTTCACGCCGTGGCTGATATAGCCATCGGCTGCCTTTCGCACGGCTTTAAACGGCGTAGGAGCGCGAAATCCGTAGCTTTTGATAAGCGAAATTAACCTTGCTTGGATAAATTCAATTATCTTTGCTACCGCAAATGACGCATAATACGCCACTCCGCCCTTGCCGTAAAGCTCTTTGTCATAAACAGCATCATAAATACAAGTTAGCACAAAATCCATAAGCCCCGTATTTACGGGCTCTGCGTTTTCTTTTATGAGATATGAATTTAATCCGTTATTTCCGATAGGCGAGTATTTTAGATAAATTTCGCCAACAATGCCAACTTTTACCTTTTTTTCGTTTGAGCGCTGTATTTTAGCGAAATTTGAAAGAATAAATTTAAAATTTTTTCTAAGCCTAAAAAAGCTTTTTTTGCCGACTTGATCGCAAATTTTACTTACGCAAATCTCGAAAATTTCGTCCGTAAAATCAGGCTTTTTTTCATAAGGTTTGCATTGATTATAAAGGCACATTAACAAATCGCCGTAGAAAATCGCCCCAAAAAGCCTAAGCAAGGCTTTTTTTGATAGCACAAATTCGTTTTCATCAAGTGAGCTAAAATTTAGCGAAATCACAGGCACATAAGAAAAACCGCTATCTTCAAGGGCTTTGCGAAGCAAATTTATATAATTACTCGCTCTGCAACCACCACCCGTTTGCGATATTAGCAAAGCGACTTTGTGTGTATCAAATTCGCCACTTTTAAGTGCGTCTATAAACTGCCCGATGACAAGGAGTGCCGGATAGCACATATCGTTATGAACGCTTTTTAAGCCCTCTTCTACGATATTTTGGCGATTTTCTGATAGCAAAATGCTTTTATATCCATCAGCTGCTAAAACACCTTGCATAAAGCGAAAATGCGGATCTATCATCGTTGGGATTAAAATTGTGTGAGTTTGTTTCATATCTTTTGTAAATTTGGCAAACAATTATTTTCCTTTTTTTGCTGATTTTGCTCTTTCAAAAATGGCGGCTTTCAAGCTTCTTAGGCGAATTTTTACAGCTCCCAGATTTGTAACTTCATCAATTTTAAGTTGGGTGTAAATTTTGCCTTTTTTAGCTAGCAAATCTCTAATCTCATCGCTCGTAATCGCATCTATCCCGCACCCAAAGCTTACAAGTTGAACAAGTTCAAGATT
>JAGAZK010000250.1 GCA_017940085.1 Campylobacter sp. | reverse complement strand
GCAAGTCAAAATCAAACTCACTCAAGATGAGCAATCAATAGCATTTTATCAATTTGATTTTTTTGTTGAGTGATGAAATTAGAGGTTTTTAGCACCAAAAGAAATATTCGCTCATTTTTTGACAGCCAAAAATCAAAAAATTTGCTCCTAAACAAAGCTTTAAGCATAGGAGAGTTTTTTGAACTAGCTATAATCGTGCCAAATCTCAAAAAAGCCACCCAATCAGTTCAAATTTTAAAAATGCAAGAAGCAGTTTTAAAAACTAAAAATGCCATTGAGATTTTGCAAATTCCAAGTGAGTTTTTTGCATTTTTGAAAAACAACGAATATCTTTTTTCGTTTTTCAAAGAACTAAAACGAGAAAAAATCACAATCCAAAATCTCAAAAATCAAGATATTTATGCTCATTATGATGAGCATTTAGATATTTTAAATGAGCTTGAGAAAAATTATTTAAATTTATTAGAAAATGACGGATTTTATGATGATATTAGCGTGGTTGGCAAATACGAGATAAATTTGGATTTTATTAAATCTTTTAGTGAAATTTGTATCAATATCGATGGCGATTTAGACGCATTTTCGTGGGATATTATTACAAAAGTAGCTGAGATTTGTAGTGTATTTTTAAATATAAATTCAGGCAAATTTAATCAAAAAACAATCTCACAAATATCAAATTTAACTGGGCTAAATTTAGTCCTACACAAGCAATATCAAATAAATCTTAGCCAAAAACAAATCGTTTTTGAAGATGATTGGAAATTTACTTCTAGACCAGTTTTGAGCTTTGTTGGCACAAGATCGGCTCAATGTGCTTTTGTATTTGATGAGATTAGCGAGTTTTTAAGACAAGGGCTTGAAGCTTCAAAAATCGCTGTAATCTTGCCTGATGAGAGTTTTGGAAGTATTTTGCAAAATGCTGATAAAAATAAAATGCTCAATTTCGCAAACGGAAGCAGTTTTTGCGATACAAAAGAATTTGTTATTTTTGATGGTTTGAAAACTGCTTTGGATTTAAATTTGGATTATAAATTTGATGAAAATTATCTAAATAAGTCTGATATTTTGGACCAAAATCAAGTTTTGCTTAATTTTTTGGAAATAAAAAGCGAAATTTATAATTCTTGGCAACAAATTTATCATCAAATTTGCTCATACGATGAGTTTTTGGATCGAATTTCATTGATTTTGAGTGATTCAGATGAGCAAATCAAACAAAATATTTTTGAGATTGTTTTTGAATTAAAGATTATAATTGAATCAAATTTGCTTAAATTTAATCAAATTTATGATTTATTTTTAACCAAACTCAAAGAAATAAAAATCCCATCAGTTGGTGGCGGAGAAATCACGGTAATAGGGCTTTTGGAAAGTAGAGCAGAAAAATTTGATGGTGTGGTTATAATTGATTTTAATGATAATTTTGTGCCAAAACGAAGCCCAAAAGAAATGTTTTTAAGCTCCAAAGTTAGAGCCAAAGCAGGGCTTAGCTCTCATCTTGATAGAGAAAATTTGCAAAGATTTTATTATGAAAGCCTTGTTAAAAATGCCAAAAAAGTTAGTGTTTGTTTTGTAAATGATGAAGAAAACATCAAATCTCGTTTTGCAAAATCGCTAAATTGCGAAGAAAAGGAAAAATATTCTCAAGATGCGTATTTGTATGGGCTAACTTCGCCAAATCTAAATCTAAATTTAACCAAAGAAAATTTCATCGCCAAACACGATTTTTTCGCTTCCCCAATGTCATTTTCTAGATTAAATACATATCTTAAAAGCCCAAGAGCGTATTATTATCAGTATGTCTTAGAATTAGGCTCATTTAGGAGTTTGGAAAAATCAGCTTCTATCACAGGGACGCTAATCCACAAATGTTTAGAGCAATATTTTAAACAAAATAAAAATTATTTTGATAAAGCTAAATTTATTAAAATCCTAGATAATTACGATATAAACAGGATCGCAAAGCAGTCTTTAATTTATGATTTGGATAAATTTGCTTTTGTGCAAAATGAGCATTTTAGCAAAGGTTTTGAAGTATTTAAATGTGAATTTGAGTGCAAAAGCATTTATAAAGGCGTAAATTTAGTAGGCAAGATTGACCGCATCGATATAAATCAAAAAACAGGCGAGATTTATTTGATTGATTATAAAAGCGGCTCAATAGACAACAAATCTCTCCAACTCGCATTTTATGAAGCTTTATATGCCCAAAATGCCAAAGGATTTTATTTTGATCTAAAAGACGAGATTAAATTTAAACCAAATTTAGTCCAAATTAGCGAGTTAGACGATAAATTTGACGAATTAAAAGCTATTAACAATACTCAAATTGATTTTAGTAAATTTGGTCCAAACTGGCAGTATTTTGAAGATAAATTATTAAGGCTAAAAAGATGAAAAAATATCTAGCTCTCAAAGCAGATGCTGGATCTGGCAAGACTTTTGCTTTGAGTGTGAGATTTATCGCTCTTATTTTGCAAGATGAGAAAATTTCGCAAATCCTAGCCATTACTTTTACAAAAAAAGCCACAAATGAGATGAAAAGTCGTATTATTAGCATTTTTAGCGATATTGCAAATGCTTATGGCAAAACTGCTAGCGAGTTAAGACAAATTAAGCATTTTGAAGAACTTCGTGAGCTTTCTAAAATGCTCCTAATTAGCCAAAATGAAGATGAAAATTTGATCTATATCACAAAACTAGCTTCTTTGAAATTTAATGATTTTCTCTCAAACGAACTAAAAATTATGACTTTTGATTCGTTTTTTACGATGATTTTAAGGCAGTTTAGTTTAAATTTGGGTTTGATGCCAGATTTCAATACAGGCGAAAATATCCAAAACGAACTTTTAGAGCATATCCAAAACAAATTTAGCGATGAGCAAATTTATAATATCGTTTCTTTGATGAAACAAAGCGGAGCGAGTGAAAATAGCATTTTTAATTCTCTTGAACAAATAGCCAAATCAAATATTTTAATGCCAGCTTCTAAGGCTCCAAACACTGATTTTGCGACTAAATTTAATGAAATTGTAGATTTATGGGAAGAGGCTGTGCAAAACAATCAAGTAAAACCAGGCAATTTTGGGCTTGAAAAAATTACCCAAAATCGCGAAAAAAATGCAGATTTGGTGGTAGAAAAGATTTTTAGCAAGACTATTACTAAATTTGATGAGCCAAATTTTGCACAAAAGCTTTTAAATTTACAAAATTTAATGCGTGAATATTATTATAAATACGAAGCTTACAAGATCTCAAACACTTTAAGCTTAGCTGAGTTTTATCAAAATGCAATCAAACAAGTCGCCTAAAATACAGGCAAAATTTCATTTGAAAATGTGGTAAATTTAGTCTATGAACTGCTTTGCAAAAACAAAATTAGCGTGGATTGGCTGTATTTCAAGCTAGACGCTGATATTAAAAATATTTTGATTGATGAGTTTCAAGATACGAGCGTATATCAGTATAAAATAATGCTTCCTTTGATAAATGAGATCGTATCTGGGCTTGGTCAAAATGGAATTGGTAGCTTTTTTTATGTTGGAGATGTTAAACAAAGCATTTATAAATTTAGAGATGCCAAAAAAGAGCTTTTTGACACACTAGCTTTGAAATTTAAACAAATCCAAATTTTGCCCCTTGATACGAATTATAGGAGCAAAAGCGAAATTGTGGATTTTGTCAATAATACTTTTAGAGACACAATTAGTGGCTTTGAACAAGATCAAAAATCCGTAAAAAACGGCGGTTTTGTTGAGATTTGTGATTTTGAGACATTTGAAGGCGAGAGTAAATTTGATGAATTTTTGGAACTTTTGGGCAAAAAAGTAAGATTTTTTGTGGATAATGGGGCATTGTTAAATGAAATTGCGATTTTGTGCCAAAATAACAAAGACTGCGAACTCATCAAAGATTATTTGCAATTAAACAATATCAATGCTTATATCAATGCCAAAAGTTTGCTTATAAACACAATGCCAGTTAGATTGGTGCTTGAATATTTGCGTTATTGTTTGTTTGGCGATAATGCGTATGGCAAGGCTTTAGAAATAGTGCTTGGCAAAAAAGTTGCTAAGCTAAATTTAAATATAAAAGATCTGCCAAGCACACTAAAATACCT
>JAGAZK010000249.1 GCA_017940085.1 Campylobacter sp. | reverse complement strand
TTTCTACCATATTTACAAGCTCTTTTGTTACTTTATGATAAACATCTGCTTTTAAAAGTGCCTTTTTAAGTGTCTCAAGTGCGTTTTTGAGTGCTTTTTCGTCATCTACAAATTTTAATTTATTTACCGCTGATTTTAGCGATTCACCTATAAATTCAAACATATTGCCTCTGATTTAAATTTAATAAAAGGTCGTAATTATAGCTAAGATTGCTTTAAATTTATTTAAACTTCATCTTCGCAAATCTTTGCTTTCCATAAACTATGGCGGTGTTTAGCATAATCGATGTCAATTTTACCGCTAAACATAGCAGGTAAAAGTTTGCGATTTGCTTTTGGGATAAATGCTAAAAGATGAGCAATGATTAACAAAAATATCAAAATAAAGCCGACATTATGAAGCGTTGCAGCCCAGTAATAAAGCGAATTTGATATATCAAATCCAAGCAAATTTTTATATGTTTTAATTAGTCCAGTTACAATTAAAACAAAAATCGTAAAAGCAATCGCCAAATACGCTAGGCGTTGTTCGGGCAAGTATTTTTCACTGGCTGGTTCTTCGCCACCTGTAATCATTGCTTTGATAACTAAATAACTTTTTTTTACATCGCCTTTTTTTGGAACAGCGTCAAATTCGCCCATAAATCCGTGATAAATTACATGAAAAACACTAAAAAATATAAGTGTAAATGCAAAAATATAGTGAAGTGTTAAATTTATCCAGTAATTTCCAGCCCAACCCATAAAAGGAAGCGTGTTTATAAAGTATCTTTTTGCGATAGGCATTTCAAAAAGTCCGCTTAAAATAAGCCCAAATATGCTAATTGCTATGCCCCAATGGATTATTCTATTTTGCAAGCTTTGTCTATATACTTTCATTTTGCGTCCTTTTTGATATTTTTATATACTGTAATTCCTGCTGCCATCGCTCCCGCAAGTGGTGCAATGAGCGTTGCAGTGGCTAGCATTTGTGAATTTTCAAGTGGATTTCTTACTCTTTTTAAATGGGGATTTCCCATACGATTTTTGCCCTCAAATTTTTTATTTAAAGCTTCGTTTATGGCTTCAAATTTAACGCTACTTAGATAGATTGTGCTTGTTCCGCCATTTTCATTAAGTCCGTAAATTTCTCTTTTTTCATTTTTTAAAAGTGCCATTATCTCATCTTTTGGAGCAAATTTAATTGCTCTTTTTGGACAGGCTTTTTGACATACAGGTTTCTCGCCTTTTGCAAGTAAATCCGCACACATATCGCATTTAAACATAGCTCCACCACCTGCAAATTTAGGTGCTACTTTTAAATAAAGTCCAACACCGCCTTGTCGTTGTGGTATGCCCCAAGGACAAATATCTCTACACTTTGCACCGCCAAAACAAAACTTTTCATCAATATCCACAGCACCTTCATCGCTTTTGCTAATCACACCAAACGGACAAAGCTTTTGACAAGGCGGATTATCACAGTGCATACAGCGACGCGGCACAAATACCTTTTTGTTGCCAATTTCCACGCTTTGAATAAATGTAAAGTTATACGGCGTAAGGCGAGAAATGTTATCTTTTTGATTTGAGTAATCTTCGTGCTTTTTTTGCGGCCAATAGTCCATAACAGGCTGTTTTGGCACTGGAAATCTATTTGCATTTTTGATTTTACAGGCATTTACACAAGCTGGTATGCCTAAATTTTCACAGCCATCGCACAAATCAAGATCGATTATGCTCATTATTTTTTTTGAATTTAAATTTATAGCAGTATCGGCAAACATACTAGAAGCAATACCCACTGCACTAAATTTAAAAAAATTTCGTCTATTCATAATAATCCTTAAGATTTTTTTGTGGCAATTATATGTAAAATCGCACTTTGTGTCTGTAATAAAATCACAAAGGATTAAATTTGCTCAATAAAGCCGATGAAAATTTACTCAAAGACAAATTTAGTCAATTTGATCTAAGCAAAGATGATTTAGAAACAATTACGCAAAATGCCACATATATCAAATGTCAAAAAGGACAAATTTTATACCCAAATGGAGCAAATTGCTATGGATTTGTGATTGTTAAATGTGGCAAAATTAGAGCTTTTGTTCAAGATTTGGGCAAAGAAATCACGATTTTTAACTTAAATCCGGGCGATGAGTGCGTTTTGTGTATGCCTTGTATGAACCAAAATCTGCAATTTGAAATAAATTTAGAAGTCAAAGAAAACTTAGAAATGATTTTGATTGATTCAAATATTTTTTCACAAATTAGACAAAAATACCAAAAACTCACAAATTACACGCTCAATCTCATTTCAAAACGATTTGCTATGAGTATGAATATAATGCAAACAGCACTTTTTACACCGCTTTCTAAAAGGATTTTGGATTTTATTTATAAAAATGCTAAAAATGGTGTTTTAAAAACTACTCACGAAACTATAGCAAGTGAGCTTGGCACAGCTAGAGAAGTAGTTTCGAGGATACTTAAAGATATGGAAAAAAACGGCGAAATTTGTTTAACTAGAGGAAAAATTACAATAAAAAAGCAAATTTAGTTCAAATTTACTCAAAAACTTAAATAAATTTGATTATTAAGCTGTAAATTTAACTAAATTTATAAATTTTGACTATTGAGATATTTTTTTAACACTTCTAAAAGGCGTAAATTTAGACTAAATTTATTAAATTTACTAACCAAAAATCATCTAAATTTATTAAATAAATTCGCCAATCAAACAAATTTATTTTTTTGGGGTGGATTTTTTTTGGGTATTTTTTTGAGTGGATTTATTTGATTTGGTTGCTTTATTTTGGGCTTGATTTGATTTTTTGATTTCTTTATTGTGATCAATCAAAGTGCTGGTAAATGCGTGTTTGCCCGTGTCTTTATTTCGCACGAAATACAAATAATCACTCTTTTTTGGGAAAATCGCCGCTTTTATCGCAGCAAACGATACATTACACACAGCAAATTCTGGCAAACCATAGCGTTTGTATGTATTGTAGCTGGTTTTGTCGCTATCTATGCGTTCTCTAGTGATTTTATCATGAGAATAAAGCCCATAATTTAGTGTGCCGTCCATTTGAAGTCTGTAGCCCTTTTTTAGACGATTGTAAATAACAGAAGCCACCAAAGGCATTTCATCTTCGCTAGCTGCTTCTTTTTGGACGATGGAAGCTACTTTTAGGTATTTATACCATTGTTTTTCGTCCCAAACTCCAAAGATTTTTTTACTCATTTCTTCGTGTTTGGCTTTAGAAGTATTGACAAGATAAAAAATCAAATGCTTTTCTTCTATTCCGATTGGGATTTTGTAAGTATCAGGCACTAAAAATCCCTCAGGTATCGGTGAAAGCAGTTTTAGCTCTCTAACTAAAATATCATAATTTAGCCCAAGTTGTTTTGAAGTTTGGAGCAAAAAATACTCACTCGTCTCGCCCGGAATTAGCGTAATATCGGTCATTGCAGCTTTTGCATTTGTGATTTGATACAAAAAGTCAAATTTGCTTGTTTTTTCGTATTGGACATCTATCCAGCCAGATTGTGGCATACCAAAAAACTTCAAAAAAATAATATCAAATTTACTTATGTCAAAATTTCGTAAAGATAAATATGATATAATTTTGCTCGTGCTTCCATTTGGCAAATACACGACTTTGCTTGTTTGCATTGGTTTTGCAAGATAGATACAAATACATAGGAATATTATGAAAAGAGCTTCAAAAACTCTCAAAAAATTAATTTTTTTTCTTTTTCTTCTTATCATTTTAGTTTCTGCCTTGATTATAAATCTAAAAAATGGAATACGAGTTGAGAATTTTATCACAAAACATATAACAATAAGTGAATTGTATATTAAATTAGATAAAAAAATAATTTTGCAAATCCAAAATTTGCAAATTCAAAGCAATGAAGAGAGTGATTTTTCTTTAGGGGAGCTGAAAAAATTTATTTCTTTGATACTATCACTATTTGAAGAAATCAATATTAGCGGTCAAATTTCAGATCAAGATTTAAATATATTTTTCAAAAATAATAATCTCATCATAAATACACCTGATATTTTATTTATAGCCGATATTTACGACAAAGGCAGGATTGTAAATCTACAAATCACAGAATTTAGCCTAAAAAATTTTGATCTTCATTTCAAAGGCGAATCAGATGCCAATTTTTTCGCAGACAAATATGTGCTGCTTGGAGAATTTAGCTCTTATGAACTCAAAGGCAAAATAAAAGCCAATCTCAAAAGAGATATTTTGGATTTTGAGATTTATGATGTGAGTGCAAAAACGATTAAAAATTTTATATCAAATTTAGCAAAAGCAGTTGAATTAAGCGATGAAGTAAGAAATTGGATATATGGATATATCATCGCTGATGATTATAAATTAGCTAAATTTAAAGGCAATATCAATATAAAAAGCCAAAAATATATCCCAAAAATGTTTGTCGGCGAAGCTTATGCTAAAAATTTGAGCATTAAATTTCACGAAAATGTCCCACCTGTCAAAGTCAAAAGTGCCAAAATCACTTTAGAAGATGATGTTTTAGGATTTAAGCTGTATGAGCCGATTTGGGAAGGCAAAAACATAAGCGGTAGCGAAGTTTTTATCGATAGACTTACCCAAAACCGCACAAATATCAATGTCTTGATTAGATCTTCATCAATGCTAGATTCCAAAATCAACGATATTTTAAAAGCCTATGAAATAGATTTTGGTTTGGAGCAAAAAAGTGGCAAACTCCAAACGGATTTAGCTTTGAAAATTTTTCCAGTGCCGTTTAAAATAGAAGTAGCTGGTAAATTTGATCTAAAAGATGCAAATCTTAGCTTTGGGGATTTTCCTTTGAGCGTGGATAAAAGTGAAGTTATTTTGAGCAATGATAAAGTCATCGTATCTCAAAGCAATATCAAAAACCAAATCCTAAATGCAAATTTGAGTGCAGATATAAATTTAAACAAACTCAATGCAAATTTAAAAGGAAATCTCAATAAAATTTGCGTTGGTGGTGATAAATGCGAAGTATTAAATATCCCCAAACAACAAACCACTCTCGCAATTGATTTTTCTAAAAATATTAAATTTGATGCCCCAAAGATTAAATTTAAAGCAGAAATCACAAAAAACGGCTTTGAGATTGAGAGCGTGAAAGATTTGAAAAAATATTCAAATTTGATGAAACAACTCAATATTTTGGATTCTAAAATCATCATAAATTCAAACAAAAACGCAAACACAATCAATCTAAAAAATCTCAGATTTGATTTAGGATTATTTGATCTCAATGGCAACACATACAAAAAAGACGATTTTAGTATAGTTGTAGCTGATAATATAACTGGCAAAAGCAAGACGAAATTTATAGGATTTAAGATCGATGATAAAAGCACACATATAAATTTGGCCGACCTACAAATAAATTTAGATAGCTCAGATCTTGGCTCAAATCTTGATAAAACCATTGTTTATGGATCAAATTTGACATTTAATATCAAAGATTTTAACAAAGAGCTTGATTTTGATGAGTGCGAGATCAGATTTATGCAAAATGGTATGAATTTTATGGGCAAATTTGAAGATTCTGTGTTTAGATACAACAAATCCAAAAACAATCAAATCGCAATTGAGGGTGCGAACCTAAACAGCGATTTTGTCAATCAAATTTTAGGCTCTGATTCTTTTAATGACGGCGTTTTTGATGCTAAAATTATCGGATCAAGCCTTGATGATATGAAAATTATGCTCAAATTTACAGATTCATATCTAGCAAATTTTCGTTTTTATCAAAATTTGTTTGCGTTTATAAATACGATTCCATCGATTTCTACACTAAGTATGCCAAAATTTAATCTCAAAGGCTTTCATATCAAAGACGGCTATTTGGTGGCTGATAAAAAACAAGATCAAATCAATATTTCTACTTTGTTTTTGCGTGGCGATAGTGCCGATATACTGGCTCAAGGCGAAGTAAATCTACAAAGCAAAATCATAAATATCGATATGGAATTATCATATCTCAAAGACGCCACAAGACTTATTAAAAACTTGCCTTTGATAAACTATATTTTGCTTGGCAAAGACAAAAAAATCACAACAGCTATCAAAATCACAGGCTCAATTGATAATCCAGAGTTTAAAACTCAAATAGCTGGGGATTTGATAAATATACCATTTAATATGCTAAAAAATATTATCGAACTACCAAAAAATCTATTGGGTGAGTAAATTAATTTATAAACTTTAACCAAATTCACTTCTAAATTTAATTAAATTTTGGATTCTTTGCTTTACTAAAAATAACAAATAGTGTCATTATAAGAGATTTGTAAATTCGCCAATTTGTGTCATTCTGAGCGAAACGAAGTGTAGCAAAGAATCTTAAAAGAATTTTCAAAAAAGCAAATTTAAGCGTTTTCGATTAAGGCGATTTCATCGGCGTTTAAATCGTAAATTTGATAAACTAACTTATCTATTTCGCTACTTAAATTTGCTCTTTCGTTTTCATCTGTTTCTTTTAAAATTTTATCCACCAATTTTATTATTTCATCGGCTAAATTCTGATTTTTTGGCGTTATTTGGGGGATTGGTAAATTTACAAGTTCATATAAATTTACATGATTATTTGTGCTAGTTTTTCTAAAAAGCCAATCTAAAATTTTGGAATTTAATAACGCAAGCAAATATTTTGCTTGCGTTGCACACTGCAAATATAAAATATTTGCAGTGTCCAAAAACACAAAATTTGTGTTTTTGGACAGCACGATAGTGCTGTGAATTCTGAATTTATCAGAAGTGCCTGTTATATTTTGTGATACCAAAGCAACGGGAAATTTTTTATTTTCTTGCACTAACTTTGTAGTTTCATCAGTAATTTTTGCAAATTTAAAATTATCATCTAAATAATATCTATGTATATTTGCACCTTTTACAATAAAATAATCTGTCGATTCGCTGCTTTCAATGCGTTTTAGGTGGATTGTGTTTATGTTTCCTTGCAAAGAGCCACTAAGCAGATTTTTTAAAATTTCATTATCTGTTTTTAGCTTATTTATAACTGCCATTTCGCCTTGTTTTATCAAAGGAATTTCAAAATTTGCAGGAAAAAATCGTAAAATATCTTTTTGTTTTACGCTTTCAAATTCGAGTTTTTTTATTTTAGTCGGGTCGTTGTGGATTGAAATTTGAAATTCGCTGTTTGTGTTGGGGCTTGATTTTTCAAAAAGCAAAATACAAACACCTTGAATAACATTTGTAAAAATTGAAATATTTTTTGGAAATTCAACAAATTTATGAATTTGTGTTTTTGTTAGCAAAAGCTCTCTTGTGTAAGTCGCACTTAAATCGCACATAATGGAGCTTTGAGTGATTAGTGCGACTTCGCCTTGTGGCTTAACTAAATTATAGGCTTGTTCTATGAAAACCTTATAAGTGTTTTGTTTGCCTTTATCTTTGCCTTCTGAATAAGGGAAAAATTTAAGCGGAAAAATACCTTTTGGCACTTGCATATACGGCGGATTTGCGATAATCAAATCAAAACCCATAAAATCGCCATTTTCATCTAAAATTTCAGGGAATTCAAAACGCCACTCAAATGGATTTAAATTATCTAAGCTAAAAGTTTCATCATAAAGCTTTAAAAGCTTTGCAAAGTCCTTTTTAGCTTCATTTTCATCAAATTCCACAAAAAACGAATTTGAAACATATCTAGCAAGTCTTAAATCATCTTTTGCCAAATAATCACCGTATTTTTGCGAGTATTTGTCGCATTCGGACTTAAATTTTTTAACTTTTTCTTTGTATTCGTTCGCAAAACAGAGATTTTTAAATGTGATTTGCAAATTTTTTATCTCATTTGAAATTAACATTTTATCGCCAAGACCGGCTTTGTAGAGATTTACGGCGTGTTTGTATTGATTTATACGATAAGAAATATTTGGTATGCTAAATTTATTTTTGAGCGCAAAGTATGAAACTAGCGAATTTCCACATTTTATGTTTATATCGATATTTGGCAGAGTTTCAAGGGCGTTTTGTTTAAGCGGATTTGGCTCGGAAAAGTCTGTAAAATACGAGCTTTTAAGTAGTTCAATCCAAAGGCGAAGCCTTGCGATTTCGCAAGAGTTTGGGTTAATATCCACGCCAAAAAGGCAGTTTTCTATGATTTTGGCTTTTTCTTTAAAAAGCGTTTTTTGGATAATATGCTTTGGCTCGTTTTGGCTATTTGGGCGAGAGTATTTAAAAACGCTTCCATCAAATT
>JAGAZK010000248.1 GCA_017940085.1 Campylobacter sp. | reverse complement strand
CACCAATTCTAATCAAAACTTCATTTTCTTTTAGCATTGAATAAAGTCTTTTAAATTTGGCTGCATTTTCTTTGTGTTCTTTGGTAATTACATCGCTCATTACACGGCTGGCTGAATTTAATATGTTGATTGGCGGATAAATTCCAAAATCAGTAAGTTCTCTACTCAAAACTATATGTCCATCAAGTATGCTTCTGCTTTGATCTGCTATAGGATCGCTCATATCATCGCCTTCTACAAGCACAGTAAAAAATGCCGTTATGCTGCCTTTGCCTTCTTCTTTGCCAGCTCTCTCCATAAGCTGTGGCAAAAGTGTGAGCACACTTGGAGGATAGCCTTTTGAAGTAGGTGGCTCACCTAGTGCTAGACCAATTTCTCTTTGTGCCATAGCAAATCTAGTAACACTATCCATTATAAAAAGCACATCTTTACCTTGAGATTTGAAGTATTCTGCCACACTCATAGCACAAAATGCCCCATATTTTCGCATTAATGGGCTATCATCACTAGTAGCTACCACCATTACAACTCCACTCAAATCTCCACCTAAATTTTTTTCTATAAATTCAGGCACTTCACGACCTCTTTCTCCAATTAATGCTACGACTTTTATTGGAGCTTGAGAATTTTTTACTATCATTCCCATTAAAGTGGATTTTCCTACTCCAGATCCTGCAAAAATGCCTAATTTCTGACCTTTTCCGCAAGTCAAAAGCCCATCAATTGTCTTGATACCAACACTAAAATGCTCATTTATCAATCCCCTTTTCATCGCATCAATCGGTGCTTTCATAATTGGCACAAACAAATCCGAATATATAGGACCTTTGCCGTCTTTTGGATTCATAAATGGATCTACAACCCGACCCAAAAGTCCGTCCCCTACAGGTATGTTCATACCGCGATCGCTTTGAAATACTTTATCGCCGATTTTAAAACCTTCAACAAACCCAAAAGGACTAACACTGGCTCCACCAGAATAAATTCTAGTTACCATGCCAAGTTGGCTACGATTTGCTGAAGATATTGTAACTATATCGCCTATACTTGCTCTAATTTGGCTTACTTCTATGCTGTTTGCTGATATTTTATCTATCACACCAAAAGCACTTGAGAGTTGCAAATTTGATTTATTTAGGCGGTTTTTTAAATTATCTAAACTCAAAATTTCACCGATTTTGGAGAATTTATTAAATCAAAAAATTCTTTTCTTGTTTCTGGACTTTTGATAAAAATCCCACGCAATGCCGAAGTTGTCGTGATAGAATTGATCTTTTGCACACCACGCATTTCCATACACATATGTCTTGCTTCAATAACCACGCCCACACCTTTTGGCAAAATCACATCTTGCAAAGCTTGAGCTATTTGTTCTGTTAATTGTTCTTGAATTTGAAGTCTTTTGGCAAAAATATTAACCATTCTAGGGATTTTAGATAGCCCAACTACTTTTCCATTTGGTATATAAGCCACATGAACTCGTCCAATAATAGGAAGTAAATGATGCTCACAAAGGCTGTAAAATTCAATATCTTTTATAAGAACCATTTCATTATTTGAACTTTCAAACAATGCATCATTTAAAACATCTTTTGGGTTTTTAGAATATCCGCTTGTCATAAATTCAAACGCTTTTGCAACTCGTTTTGGTGTATCTTTTAATCCGTCTCTATTTGGATTTGTTTCCATTATTGTAAGCATTTGTTTTACGCAATTTTCAAAATCACTAAATTTTTTGTCATCAAACATAAAAATTTACCTTTAAATTTTTTGCGTAATTCTATAATAATTTGACTTTTGTTTCGCTAATTTTTGCTTAAATAAAGCAAAAATTTGATATATTCTCATTTTAAATTTTTAAATCTCAAAGGAAAAATATGGAAGTTCAAGCAAAATCATTGGACAAAGCAAATGCTCTAGCAGACGCTACAATTAGCGGTGCGGAATTAAATAATAGAGTTGAAAATCTAGCAAAAAAAGCTGCTAAAAATATGAAAATTGACGGATTTAGACAAGGTAAAGTTCCTTTAAAAGTCATTATGGACAGACATGCAAAAGCATTAGAAGATGACGCTAGAAACGAACTTTTGGGCGAAGTTGTCAAAGAAAGTTTAAAAATCCTAAAAAAAGAACTAAAAGATTTAATCGGTGAGCCTATGATAAATAAGCTTGACAAAGACGGCAACGACATAAAAACACAAATTGAAATTTCATTTAGACCAGAAGTGAAAATCGATGAAATTGAAAGCATTATGCCTAAATTTACTGCTCCAAAAGTAACAAAAAAAGAAGTTGATGATAGAATTAATGAATTTTTGAAAATTACAGCACCTATTGAAAAAATAGAAAAAGATAAGCTTGAAAAAGGCGATTATGCCAAATTTGATTTTGAAGGCTTCGTTGATGGAGTGGCATTTGAGGGCGGTAAAGCTGAAAATTATGTCCTAGAAATAGGCTCAAATCAATTTATTCCAGGATTTGAAGATGGTATGATAGGTCTGAAAGCAGGAGAGAAAAAAGATATAAAAGTGGTATTTTCAAAAGAATACGGAGCTCCAAATTTAGCAGGAAAAGAAGCTGTATTTAAAATCAAACTTCACGAAATCCAAGCCAAAAAACCACAAGTTTTAGATGAGCAAAGCGTCAAAAGACTAATGCCAAATGATAAAGACGCTAGTGTAGAAAAACTGCAAGAAAATATCAAAACTCAAATCAAAAATGAAAAATTTGATAAGCTTGTAAATGAAGAATTAAAGGTCAAATTTGCAGACTCAGCTGTGGAGAAGTTTAAATTTGATCTACCAAAAAATGTAGTTGAGCAAGAAATCAACATGCGATTTATAAACTATTGGGCTTCTTTTAGCGATGAAGATAGAAAAAAATTCCAAGAAAACAAAGATGAGCTTGAAAAACAAAGAAAAAGCTATGAAGAAGAAGCTAGAAAAAGCGTAGCTCTTACTTTTATAATCGATGAACTTGCTAAAATGAGAAGCGTAGAAGTAAGCGATCAAGAAATAATCCAAGCAATTTATATGGAAGCTTATAGAAGCGGTCTTGATCCAAAACAACATTTTGAGTATTACAAAAACCAAAATATGCTCCCAGCTATAAAAATGGCTTTGGTAGAAGAAAAATTGTTTAATGATATTTTCAAACTTCCAGAAGAAAAAACCCAAAATAGCGAAGAATCAGAAAGCAAACCTAAAAAAACTACAAAAAGCACTAAAAAGGCTGAAGAATAATGAGCTATTATATTCCTTATGTAGTAGAACGAACAAGCAAGGGCGAGAGGAGTTATGATATTTATTCTCGCCTTTTAAAAGATCGCATTATTATGCTTAGTGGCGAAATTGATGATGCAATGGCAAGTGCGATTGTAGCTCAAATGCTATTTTTAGAAGCCGAAGATCCAGATAAAGATATTTATTTGTATATAAACTCTCCTGGTGGCGTAATTACAAGTGGATTTAGTATTTATGATACTATGAATTACATCAAACCTGATGTTAGCACGATTTGTATAGGACAAGCGGCTTCAATGGGTGCATTTTTGCTAAGTTGTGGAACTAGCGGCAAAAGATATGCTTTACCAAACTCACGCATTATGATTCACCAACCTTTAGGCGGAGCTAGGGGACAAGCCACAGATATTGAGATTCAAGCTAAAGAAATTTTGCGTTTAAAAGAAATTTTAAATGGGATTTTAGCTAAAAATACTGGTCAAAAACTAAGTAAAATTAGCAAAGATACTGATAGAGACTTTTTTATGAGTGCAGAAGATGCTATGAAATACGGAATAATTGACAAAGTTATAGACAAAAAGGGTAAATAATTGCCAAATACAAAAAACGATCAAAGCTTGGTTTTAAAAGACAAAGCCGAACTAACAAATCAAATAAACGAATTTGCTCAAACAATAATAGAGCAAATGAAAAATGACAATATCCAAATCACGCCTGATAATTTTGAAGTGTATTTTTACAAAATGCTAGACAATGAAGATCTCAAAAAAAACATAGATATTATAAACAAAGCTTCCATTGATCCAGCCAAACATCAAGCCAATATGGAAATGAAAGTCAAAAAAAGCTTTATTTCTATCAAAAATATGCTCCAACTTATCATTTTAGTATATAAAAACCTAAACACAATGAATAGAATAGTTTGCGATGATATAGCAAATTTAGAAAAGGCAAATTCTATAGAGTCAAAAGACATTATTTATTCATTTCAAAAAGAATTAATTAGATTAAATGAGCTTCTTACTAGACATACAGAGCTTTTAAAAGACGATTATAACGGCATTTTAGATACTTTTAAAAGTATTTCTAGCAATTCTATTTATGACACTGATTATGGGATATTTAACAGAAATTACCTAGTCTCTGTCATAGAAAACGAAATCAAAAATGTAAATAAATTTGGTCATAATTCTACTTTGATGTTGATTGAGCTTCAAGAAAGATCTTTAAGCAATATCACAAACTATAAAGACAAAGAAAAAATCACAAAAACCATAGCAAATACTCTCATACAAACTTCAAGAAGATCTGATTTTGTAGCACATTTTGATGATAATTGTTTTGCTTTGTTTATGCAACACACCAATATGGACAACGCCAAACAAGCACAAGACAGAATCGCAAAAGTGCTTTATGGAATCAAATTTGATCATATAAATTTATCATCTGAATTTGCATTTTCTTTGGTTTCGCTAGATCCGTCTTTGAGTGCTGAAGAGACCATTTCAGACGCTCTTGACAAGCTAGAACAAGACGAAACAGAAATCCAAACCTACAAAAGAAGCTTGGGATTTTAATGATTAAAGAGATCATTACTTATCCAAATAAATTATTATTTAAAAAAAGCCAAAAAGTTACTAAATTTGATAATGAATTGCACCAATTACTAGACGATATGTATGAAACAATGATTTCATCAAACGGAATAGGTTTAGCCGCTGTGCAAGTGGGTGTTTTGTTAGAAGTTATAGTTATAAATTTAGCTGACGAAAACGGCATTCAAGACAAAGCAAATTTATTAGAACTCATAAATCCCAAAATCGCACAAAAAACTGGAGAGCAAATTTATCAAGAAGGTTGCTTATCGGTGCCGGGATTTTTTGAAGAAGTAAAAAGAGCCAAAAACATTACTTTAGAATACTTTGACCGCTTTGGCAAAGCTCAAATTCTAACCGCAGATGAATTGCTCTCAGTTGCAATCCAACACGAAATGGATCATCTTGATGGGCATTTATTTATAGAAAAAATCGGCTATAACGCCAGAAAAAGATTTGATAAAGAATTTCGCAAAAACAAAAAGTCAAGCAAAAAATGAAATCATTAAAAAGTGCTACTTTAAACGAAGAACTTCATATTGTAAATATTGAGAGTAAATTTAATAGAGCCTTGCCCAAAATTGAAATTGTTGGTCTTGCAAGTGCTACCATAAAAGAAGCTGCAACTCGCGTAAAATCTGCAATCGCTTCTCTTGGCAATTTTCAATTTCCACCGCTTGAAATTGTAATAAATTTAAGCCCAAGCGATGTCAAAAAAGACGGCTCTCACTTTGATTTGCCAATAGCTTTGCTAATTTTGATGCAAAAGATTAAATTTGATGATGAATTTTTCGTATTTGGCGAACTTGGACTTGATGGCAAAATCAAAAGCAATGCTGAGCTTTTTTCAATTTTGCTTTTTTTAAGCACAAAGATTAAAAAAGCAAAAATCTTAGTCCCACAAGATATAGCTCTAAAAGCTGCTATGATACCAAACTACGAAGTATTTAGTGTCTCAAATTTGCAAGATGCTTTAAATTTTTTCACAGATGATAAATTTGCCAAATCATGCAAAATCACAAGCACTCACGAAATATTTGATAATTTTATAGAAATAAATGGCAAAAAATTTGTCCCAAATCAAAATTATGAGCTGGATTTTTTAGATATTAAAGGTCAGCAAAGAGCCAAAAGAGCTTGTATGATAGCAGCTTGTGGATTTCATAATATTTTATTTGAAGGAAGTCCGGGTTGCGGGAAAAGTATGTGTGCAAAAAGACTTCGCTATGTTTTGCCACCACAAAATTTAGATGAAATTTTACTTGCAAGCGCATATAAGTCGCTAAATTCGTCAAATTCTGATTTTAGTGCATTAAGAGCATTTAGATCGCCTCATCATACAAGCACGAGAAGTTCAATATTTGGCGGCGGTTCGTCTAGTGCGAAAATCGGTGAAGTTGCTTTAGCAAATGGCGGAATTTTATTTTTTGATGAATTGCCACATTTTGGCAAACAAATTTTAGAAAGTCTAAGAGAGCCATTAGAAGACAATAAAATCAATATTTCAAGAGTAAATTCAAAAATCAGTTATGATACTAAATTTATTTTTATAGGTGCAATGAATCCGTGTCCGTGCGGAAAAGCATTTGCTAAAGATATGATTTGCGTGTGCTCAAACAAAGACATCGAACGCTACAAACGAGCAATTTCTCATGCTTTGCTTGATAGGATTGATATGTATGTAGCGATGAGCGAAGTTAGTGTAGATGATAAGCCAAGTATTTCAAGCAAACAAATGCATGAAATGGTTTTAAAGGGATTTGAAATGCAAATCAAACGAGGTCAAAACGATCTAAACGGCAAACTCTCGCAAAACGAAGTAGCTAAATTTTGCAAGCTCACTACTCAAGATGAGAGTATTTTAAATCAAGCTATTTCAACTTATGCTCTAAGCCAAAGAAGTATAAACAAAGTCTTAAAAGTAGCTAGAACCATAGCTGATCTAGAATGCAAGGAAAATATTGAAAAATCACATTTAATAGAAAGTTTAAGTTATAGGATGAGAAATGAAAAAAGTATTTAAAAACACAGCTAAATTTGATGAAAATGCGGTAAATTTAGGCATAAAAGAAATTATTTTGCAAGAAAATGCAGCTTCTTTTGTAGCAAATTTAATCAGACAAAAAATCCCACTTGGATCAAAAATTTTATTTATTTGTGGTGGCGGCAACAATGGAGCTGACGGATTTGCGTGTGCTAGAATGCTACAAGGGGACTATAAATGCGAAATGTTTTTAAACAAAAAAATCTCAAGCAATCTTGCTCAAACCCAACTTGATCTTGCTAGACGAATAGGCGTAAAAACCATAGCTAGACTTGATTTAAACGAAGTTTCATGCGTAGTTGATGCGATTTTTGGAAGCGGACTTAGTCGCAATCTTGATACTATGACTATTGAGATTTTAGAAGAAGCTAATAAATTTAATGGACTTAAAATCGCTGTAGATATGCCAAGTGGGCTTGATTTAGATGGGAATTTGCGTCCGATTTGTTTCAAGGCTGATTATACAATCGCAATGGGTGCTTTGAAGCTCGCACTTTTTAGCGATTTGGCAAAAGATTTTGTCGGTGAGATTGTGGTAGCTGATTTGGGGCTGAGCCATTGTATGTTTGCTAACAAAAATGAAGACTTTGTGCTTGAATTAGAAGATTTAAAACTCCCAAAAAGAGATCTTCAAAATGTCAGCAAAGGCGATTTTGGACATGCTTTTGTGGCTGTAGGAGATATGAGTGGAGCAGCTCAAATGACAGCAATTGCAGCACTAAATATGGGAGCTGGGAGAGTTAGCGTGGTAGGAGAAAATTTCCCTGAACTTGATATGCAAATTATGCTCAAAAATGATTTTAGTGGAGCAGATGCTGTGGCTTTTGGTATGGGTTTAGGGGGAAAAGAGCTTGTTTTTGCTGATTTGTATGATAAAAAAACTGTAGTTGATGCAGATATGTTTTATAAACAAGAAATCTTAGAATTTGCAAGAAATCCAAACTCAATTCTCACCCCGCACCCAAAAGAATTTGCAAATTTGATGAAAATAGCAAATTTAGAGCCAAATTTAGATGCAAATTTAGTCCAACAAAACCGATTTGAATTAGCTAGAAAATTTACTCAAAATTTTCCTTGTGTTTTGGTTTTAAAAGGCTCAAATACTATCATCGCACAAAACGGAGTATTGTATATCAATCCACTTGGCTCAAATAAGCTTAGTGTAGGCGGAAGTGGTGATGTGTTAAGTGGCGTGATTTTAGCTTATTTGGCTCAAAATTACGAGCCACTTGATGCAGCGATAAATGGTGTCTTAGCGCACTCAAAAACAGCTCTTAATTATAACGACAACGCTTATAGCTTTACTCCACAAGACATAATAAAGGGGCTAAAATGTCTGTAAAAAAAATAGCAGTGCTTTTTAGTGGCTCTGGAAGCAATTTGGAGAGCATTTTACACAAACTTCATGGCAAAAAATTTGGCAAAACCAAAATAGAAGTAGCACTAACTCTTACAAATAATCCCACTGCCAAAGGCATACAAAGAGCAGCTAAATTTGGTCTAAAAAGCGTGATTTTGGATCATACTAAATTTAATAATAGAGAAGAATTTGACAAAGCATTAGTCAAAGAAATCAAAAAATATAGCGTAGATTTGGTAGTTTTAGCTGGATTTATGCGGATTCTTACTCCTATTTTTTGCGATAATATAAAAGCCATAAATCTGCATCCTAGCATTTTGCCATTATTTAAAGGTGCTCATGCGATTAAAGAAAGTTTTGAGAGCGATATGCAAATAGGCGGGGTTAGTGTGCATTGGGTCAGTAGCGAACTTGATGGCGGTAAAATAATAGCCCAAAAATCGTTCAAACGCAAAAACAAAAATTTTGAAAAATGGGAAGAAAAAATCCACAAAATTGAGCATAAATTGCTTCCACAAACGATAATAAATTTGCTAAAAAAGGACAAATAATGGCAAAACAAGAAAAACGGTGGCAAGATTTTTACGAGTTTGGGTGGAAAGCTAGAAGTGAATTATTGGAAGAATATTTAAATCAAGGTTTTAACGCATTTGGAGCGATTAAAAAATTTGAATCATTTGAAAGATTTCACGAAATGAACTCAATTTCAATACAAGGTGTTAAAGTAACTAAATTTATCCCCAAAACTACTGAGCAAGGCAATATCACAGGACCAAATATCCCAATATTTAAACCAACTTCAATGAGTGGGCAAATTTGCAAAATACCTTTTTATTCAGATTTTAATTTTTCAAATTTATTAGTAGATATTCTAAATCAAGATGAGTATGATTGCGTTATAGAATTAGGCTGTGGATATGGAAGAAATTTATTTAATATATTTTATAGTGGCGGTCCGATAAATGCGAATTATTTTGGCGGAGAATTTACAAATAGTGGCGTGGAAATTGCCACAAAATTAGCTAAAAAAGCAAAGGGAATGAAGGCTAAATTTTTTCATTTTAATCATTTAGAGCCAAATTTAGATTTTATTGCCAAAAAGAAATTTAAAAAAGCCCTTGTTTTCACATCTCACAGCATAGAGCAAGTTACGCAAATAAATGAAAATTGGTTTGAAGTAGTAAGCAAAGCGGCTGATTTTGTTAGAGGTGTGCATTTGGAGCCATTTGGATTTCAGATGAAAGAATTGGGTCCAGCCACCAAACTTCATAAAGAATTTTTTGCCAAAAACTCTTGGAATCAAAATTTTGCCGAAGTTTTCATCAAAGCACAAAATGAAAAAATCATTAGTCTTGATGGGCTTGTGCTTGAGATAGGTTTTGGAGATCCTGTAAATCCGGGATCTTTATTATTTTGGTATTCTAAAAAATAGGAATTTACAATGTTTGAGTGGATTTTTTCTGTTGAAGCGTGGATTAGCTTAGCGACTCTAACTACACTTGAGATAGTTTTAGGGATTGACAATATCATATTTATAGCGATTTTGTGTGGTAAATTACCACCAGAAGAGCGAAACAAAGCTAGAGTTATTGGCTTATCAGTTGCAATGATTACTAGGATTTTGTTGCTTTTGTCTTTAGCTTGGATTATGAGCCTTACAAAACCGCTATTTAGTTTATTTGCACAAGAATTTAGCGGTAGAGATTTAGTGCTGATTTTGGGTGGATTATTTTTGTTATTCAAATCCACTACAGAAATCCATTCAAACATAATCCACGAGCCACAAAAAGAGCAAAATATCAAAATGGCAAGTTTTACTGGAGTATTGATCCAAATCGCATTTTTAGATATTATTTTTTCGCTTGATAGCGTAATCACAGCTGTTGGTATGGCTGAGCATTTGCCCGTAATGATCTTGGCTGTAATTTTGGCTGTAGGCGTGATGATGTTTGCAAGTGGCGCAATAAGCGATTTTGTTGAAAAAAATCCTACTATAAAAATCTTGGCATTGTCATTTTTGATTTTAGTCGGAGTTTCTTTAGTCGCAGATGGGCTTGGCTTTCATATTCCAAAAGGCTATATTTATTTTTCTATGGCTTTTGCTTTTGGCGTAGAGATGATAAATTTAAAAATACGCAAAAACAAAGCTAAATTTAAATAATTTTCATTATTTTTGAATAAATTTAGCTCAAATTTGGGCAAATTTATTCAAAATTTGATTAAATTTATTTAAAAAAAATTATTAAGACTTTATTTATCTTATTTTCGTTAAAATCCGCAAATCAAATACTTTTAAAGGATAAAAAATGTCTGAAGTTACATTTAAAGGCACTCCTGTAAGTTTGTCAGGAAACGAGATTAAAGTTGGCGACAAAGCCCCAATAATCGAGCTAGTAGGCAAAGATTTGAGCAAAATTAAAGTCGGCGGAGCCAAAGAAAAAGTGCAAATTTTGGTAACTGTGCCATCAATTGATACTGGAGTTTGTGCGACCCAAACTCGTAAATTTAACCAAAACGCTGGCAAAAACGAGCTTGTAGAATTAACCATAATTTCAATGGACTTACCTTTTGCGTTTGGTAGATTTTGCGGTGCCGAAGGGATTGAAAATATAAGAGTTGGTAGTGATTTTGATGGACGCAAATTTGGGCAAAATTACGGCGTTGTTTTAAAAGACTGTCCGCTTGAAGGACTTTTGGCAAGAACCGTTTTTGTCGTGGATAAAAATGGCGTTGTAGCTTATAAACAAATCGTCCCAGAAATCACCACAGAGCCTGATTATAGTGCTATCCAAGAAGCTGTAAAAAAACTTGGTGCTTGTAATTGTGAGTGTTCTATGTAAATTTGACCGCTTTTGCGGTCAAATTTATTTACATTTTTTGTATTTTAGATGATTTTATATAAATTTATTCAAATAAACTTATTGCTACAATTTTTTGATAATAAGCAAATTTACTCATAAATTAAATTTATTGGCTTTTTATGATTTTTGCACTACTAAAGTATCGCTTAAAAGATCGTGTAAATTTCGCTTGTCTTTGCGAAAAAAGCAAAGTATTGAGCCACCTATTATAAACCCAAAAACAAACATAAAATAACGAAACAAATAAATTAAAAAATTAGCAGTTTTGCCGTGTAAATTTACACAATAAATTTGTTGGGCTTTGTATCCAGGGCTTTGGGCTTTAAATGCGAAAAACGCACTTTGTATGACCCCAAATACCGCCCAAACGCTAAAAATTGCTATTTGGTTATTTTGAAAATCGTCTTTGCCGTCTAGAACAATATATGTCGTAACATACAAAATCGGAACAGCAATCAAAAACAAATCAATTATAAAAGCTTTAAATCGCTTTATTATCGGTGCTAGAGAAGCTTTAGTTGCCACGACTTCCTGGCTTTGTGGCTTTTGAGCCTTCTTTGCAAAGCGGACAATGCTCAGGATCGTATATCTCAAAATCAAATTTACCCAAAGCAAAAAATGGCTTGTTTTCTGGGAGTTTAGATTCTTTTTTGGCTGGTTCTTTAGAGCCATAAACTTTGCAAAATCCCCTACTCGCTAAAGCTGCAAATCCAACAACTTTGCCACCCATATTTTCTATGATTTTGGCACTTTCCAT
>JAGAZK010000247.1 GCA_017940085.1 Campylobacter sp. | reverse complement strand
TTTTGTCAGTCCCAAAAATGATTCCAATTGATAGAAATAATCCTAGAGCAATGCCAAAAATCATTGCTGAAGTCAAAGATAGAATAGAGCAAAATCGCCCAGTTATGATATTTCCAGAAGGCACGAGAAGCGATGGTCAAGATTTGTTAGAGTTTCACAGCGGTGCTAAAATCATCGCCCAAAAACTAAATTTAAAAGTCCAGCCCATAGTGATTGTAGGATCCAAAAAAATACTTGATACAAAAAGATTTATTGCTAGACCAGGTGGCAAATTAAAAATAATATTTTTGGATTTAGTTGATACTACTAGTGATGATTGGTTTGAACAAACACGCACTTTGATGCAAACTACACTCAAACAGCATTTGGATTAAATTTGATTAGTATTTTGTTTGTTTGTCATGGAAATATTTGTAGATCTCCTATGGCTGAGTTTGTAATGAAAAATTTGGTCCAAAAAGCTGATATAAACGATATTTTTATAGATTCAAAAGCTACAAGTCGCGAAGAAATCGGCAATCCGCCCCATCACCAAACTATATCTAAGCTAAAACAAAACAATATTCCTTTTACTTCGCATAAATCCAGCCAAATCACACCGCAAGATTATGATAAATTTGATTATATTTTGTGTATGGACGAAGCAAATATAGCAAATTCTTTGCGGATTTTTAAAAACGATCCGCAAAACAAAATCAAGCTTTTGCTAGAATTTGCGGGCAAAAAATCAAATATAGCAGATCCGTATTATACAGGCGATTTTGATAAGACTTATGATGATATTTTGCTTGGTTGCTCAGCTTTGTTGGAGCATTTGAAGCAAATTTGAATAAATTTAATTAAATTTTAGCCAAATTTATTCAAAATTTAGAGTTAAATTTAATAACCTAAGCCCAAATTTAATTAAATTTAGCTCTAAATTGATTAAATTTTGCAAATTTGGCTAAATTTATTTGATTATTTTGGCTTTTGCTGAGATTTGTTGTATTTTAAACTCATAAATTTTAGTGATTTTCAAAGCTGGTAAAGCCGCTGTCTCAAATGCTTCCATAAACTCAGGCGTGTATTTCTCACAAAGCAATCTTAAAGCATCGATTTTGGCTTTTTCATCTGTTATTTCATAGACTTTTGTTTGGGCAATCGCACTTTTATACTCTGTGGTAAAAACATTATTTCCAAGAGCTTTGCTGTCATTTTTGATATTTTGAAATTCTATTTGGCTCAAATTTGGTACCTGATTAAAACTAACACAAACTACGCTAACTTTGCGTCCATTTTTGAATAAATTTGCTTTTGTTCCAGAATTGGCTCCGTGTATAAAAATACTCATTTTATCACGCACGATTGAAAGTGGGATTGAGAAAATTTGTCCATCATCGCCAACGCAACTCATCACGCCGTATTCGCTCTCATCAATTATTTTCAAAGCTTCATCTTGGCTTAAACTTCTATCAATCCTACGCATTTAATCTCCAATTTTTGTCAATTATACTAAATTTAGTCAAATTTAAGCGTAAATTTTGCTTTTTGTTAAATGATATTTTGTAAAATCACAGAATTTAAATTTTTAAGTTGGGATATGAAATATTTTTTAGGCATAGATGTTGGTTCTACCACTGTTAAGACTATTTTATTGAATGAAAACTGCGATATTATCTATAAAAGCTACGATCGCCATTTTGCTAAACCTAAATTTGCCGTATCTCAAATACTTTCATTTCTAAAAGATAAATTTGCTAATTCAGAGTTTCGCGTAGCAATCACAGGTTCAGCTGGACTTGGGATTTCAAAAATTTGCGATATAAGCTTTGTTCAAGAAGTTTTTGCTACTTCGCTTGGCGTAAAAAAGGCATTTCCGACGACCGATGTAGTTATCGAGCTTGGCGGAGAAGATGCGAAAATTTTATTTTTAACTGGCGGTGTAGAAGAGCGAATGAATGGAAGTTGTGCCGGTGGAACGGGTGCATTTATCGATCAGATGGCAAATTTGCTAAATATTAGCCTAGCTATGCTCGATAAACTAAGTTTTGGTTATGAAAAAATTTATCCTATCGCTTCAAGGTGCGGAGTGTTTGCTAAAAGCGATATTCAGCCACTTTTAAATCAAGGTGCTAGAAAAGAAGATATAAGTGCTAGTATTTTTAATGCAGTCGTAGAGCAGACGATTTCTGGACTTGCACAAGGTAGAGAAGTTAAAGGAAATATCTTATTTTTAGGCGGTCCGCTATATTTTATGCAAGGACTTAGAGAGAGCTTTAAAAAAGCGTTAAATTTAGACGAATCAAACTCTGTTTTTCCAGAACTAGCACCTTATTTTGTGGCTTATGGAAGTGCGCTTTATGCCAAAGACTCAGGTAAAGTCAAAAATTTAGCAGATATTATAAATTTACTCGAACACGAACCACAAAAAGAAGTCGTAAATGCTGAACCTGCGTTATTTAAAGATGAAATTGAATATGAAGAGTTTTTATTTCGTCACTCTCAAGCAAGTGCAGCCAAGACTGATATTTTAGAATACAGCGGAAATGCTTATTTAGGCGTAGATTGTGGCTCAACTAC
>JAGAZK010000002.1 GCA_017940085.1 Campylobacter sp. | reverse complement strand
TTTTTAGAGCGAACGGCGAAAACATGCCAAACATGGCTTTTTATCTCTTTTGCATTTGTGCCAAACTCAAACGGCAAGATTAAATTTTCATTTTTTATATTGTTTAAATAAAAATTCGCTACTTCCCTACGAGCCGAAATTTCAGCGTCCAAATATCTAAGCTTCACTCTAAGCATAGCAGCTTGGATTTCATCAAGGCGAGAATTTATGCCTTTGTATAAATTTTCATATTTTTTATGGCTTCCGTAATTTGCAAGAGCCCTTATACACGAAGCCAACTCTTCATCGCTTGTCGTAACTGCTCCACTATCTCCAAGTGCGCCTAAATTTTTACCCGGATAAAAGCTAAAACCGCTCGCATCGCCTAAATTTCCGCTTCGTTTCTCGCCAAAATATGCTCCGTGCGACTGAGCTGAGTCTTCGACGACTTTTAGATTATATTTTTTTGCAATGCCTAAAATTTTATCCATTTCGCAAGTTTGTCCATATAAATGAACGGGCAAAATCGCCTTTGTTTTTGGCGTGATTTTTTCTTCGATTTTATCTGCGTCGAGCAAATATGAGTTTAAATTTGGCTCAACCAAAACAGGCTTTAAATTATTCATAGAAATAGCCAAAATCGACGCTATATAGGTATTTGCAGGGACTATGACCTCATCATTTTCACTCATCACGCCCAGCTCTTTATAGGCTCTAAAAATCAAATTTAGCGCGTCCAGTCCGTTTGCTACGCCAACGCAAAATTTGCTACCGCAAAATTTGGCAAATTCGTCTTCAAATGCTTCGCACTCACTTCCGTGAATATACCAACCACTATCGATAACTCGCTCACAAGCTTTTAAAAGCTCATTTTTATACTGCGAATTTATCGCCTTTAAATCCAAAAATGGTATCATAATAAATACTTTCTATATTTTTGTTTTATCATTTCATAATCACTTTTTTTAAAATCAAAAAAATAATTTAATTCATCTTCGTGCGTTATTTTAGCACCAAATCTCTGATGAAAAGCTATTACTCTATCATTGCCTTTTCGCACATCAAAATGAGATCGCTCAAATCCCAACGAATAAAATCCAAATTCATAAATTTGCAATGCTGATTCTATGGCTGTTGTTTTTGGAGCATCTTCTTTTATAAGCCAACTCCCCCAACAAAAAGATTTTTCTTTCATATCATATATTCTTACAAGACCAAATTTTTCACCAAATTTGTTTTCTATAACAAAATAATATTCTTTATTATCTTTTTCTCGCAATTTATATTCTTTTATCCATGCTTTTTGTGCTTCTAATGTGCCATTTATTTTTGATAAATATTTTGTTTTTTTAAGATCATTTCTCATATCGCATATAAATTTAGCATCTTTAATTTCAATCGTTCGCATATTGATATTTTTGCCATAAATTATCATGCCGCCATAAGGCGACTAAATTTACTTAGCTCTGCCCCCCCCCATAACATTGCTATTTTGCAGATACTTTTTCAAACAAACCACATCAAAAGTATTCATTTTGAGTCTATCTATACAATCATACCAAATATCTTCTTGCTCCTCTATCCATTCTAATTTCTTATAAAATTCCTCATTGATAAAATCTTTTGTAATTAACAC
>JAGAZK010000246.1 GCA_017940085.1 Campylobacter sp. | reverse complement strand
GCAATCCATCGATTTTTAAGGCTGCTATTTTAAGCTCAAAAGCTTATGAATTATCCAAAAAAGCACTCAAGAAAAAATCAGCAAAGAAAATTTATGAAGCTTTAGCTATTGGAGATATGAAATTAGCTGCAAATAAACTGCTAAAAAATTACGCTACTAATGATGATGGATTTGTTAGTCTAGAAGTAGATCCAAACTATGCAAACGACGCTGTTGCTACATATAAAGAAGCCAAAAGATTATACAAAAGTGTAAATTTCCCAAATTTGATGATAAAAATACCAGCTTCTAAAAAAGGCATTGCAGTTATGCAAAAACTTGTCGCAAAAGGTATTAATATCAATGCTACTCTTGTATTTTCTACTACTCAAGTAAAAGATTGTCTAAAAGCTTTTAAGCAAGGAACAACTAAATTTAAAAAACGATTTCCTGATTTTGAGCCACCAAAATGCGTAATTAGCGTATTTGTAAGTAGATTTGATAGAATGCTAGATGAGAGTTTGAAAAAATCAAATTTAACAACAGCTAAATTTGGTATAAACAATGCACTTATGGCGTATATTTTGGTAAAACAATCAAATTTAAGCAATGTGAGAGTTTTGTTTGCAAGCACTGGTGTAAAAGACAAAAGTTTAGAAGCTGATTATTATATTAAAGAATTGTTATTACCAAATTCAATCAATACAGCACCGCTTGATACGATAAAATCATTTATCAAAGACAAAAATGTCGCCCAAATCAAATTGCCTACTATGGCAAATTTGAATAAATTTTTCAAAGATACAAAAGAAGCTGGAATAGACTATGATAAAGTTTGTCAAATTTTGTTTGAAGATGGATTAAAGCAATTTAAAATAGCATTTAAAGAAATTTTGGACGGATTAAGATGAGTTATGAAGTAAATATCGCAGAACTTGATTTTAAGTTGAGAGATGAGTTAAATGGGTATTTAGAAGAGCTTATAAGATGTGGTGGTAGCGATTTACATATAAAATCAAATGCCATCATACACAAAAGAGTTCATGGCGATGTTGTAGAAATAGACAATAAAAGATTTCTTAACAAACAAGAAGCACTCACTTTGGCAAAAGAGCTTTTGCGTGGGCGTTTTGGAGAGTTGGTTGAGAAAAAAAGCGTAGATTTTACACATGCTTTAAATGATAATTATAGATTTCGTGTGAATATGTTTTTTCAAATGGACGGCGTTAGTGCTGTTTTTAGGACGATTCCTACAAATATTCCAAGCTTTGAAGAATTAAATTTACCAAAATCAATACAAAATATATGCGAAAATGTTTATAGGGGTTTGGTTTTGGTTACAGGACCTACGGGATCTGGCAAAAGCACGACTTTAGCTAGTATGATTGATTATATAAATAGGCGAAGAAAATCGCATATTATAACTATTGAAGATCCAATCGAATTTGTTCATAAAGACAAAAGTTGTATTATCAACCAAAGATCTATCGGACAAGATGCTGTTGATTTCTCAAGTGCATTAAGAGGAGCATTAAGAGAAGATCCAGATATTATATTAGTGGGCGAAATGCGTGATGTAGATACTATGGAAATAGCTTTGAGAGCCGCAGAAACTGGGCATTTGGTGCTTTCTACTTTGCATACAATTGATGCCAAAGATACGGTCAAAAGAATTATTGGTATGTTTCCTGGAACCGAGCAAAATCGCATAAGACTGACTTTGTCATCAGTTTTAAAAGCTATAATTAGCCAAAGATTGTGTCGCACAGTAGATAAAAAACGAGTTGCTGCACTTGAAGTTATGCTCCAAACTCACAGAATCTCAAAATTGATATTAGAAAGCAAAGACGAGCAGATTAGAGATGCGATGATGGAAAGTGGCAAAGATAGCGGTATTCAGTTGTTTGATGATCATATTTTGGATTTGTATTCTAGGGGTATTATTTCTAAAGAAGAAGCTCTTGAAAATGCTACAAAACGCGATGATCTTGAAGAAAGATTAGATATTGTGGATTCTAAAGCTAGAGTAGAAGCTATCCAAGCAGGTGATAGAAAGCCGACTTTTGCGGAAGAAAAAACCTTTGCACTCAAAAAACAATTTGACTAAGTTAAAATTTAATTAATTTTAGCTAGAATTACGGCTTATTTTCCCACAAAGGACAACAATGTTAGAAGGTATAGTTAGAGAGAGTATTGACCCTAAAGCAACTAAAGCTTTGAGAAAAGATGGTTATCTAATTGCTAACATTTACGCTAAAGGTATGAAAAATATCAATGCCGCATTTAAAGTAAATGAATTTATTAGAACCGTCAAAAACAAAAGTGAGCTTAAATTTCCAGTTAGCGTAGGCGGTAAAAAATACGAAGTAGTCGTAGTAGAATACCAAAAACACCCAGTAACGGGCGAACTAAAACATGTAGATCTCAAAGTCGCACTTGACAAAGAAGAATCAAAATATATGATTCCAGTCAAACCAGTAGGCACTCCTAAAGGTCTTAAAAACAAAGGTGTTTATTTGCAATACAAAAAACGCTTATCTGTCAAATGCAAAGGCAAAGATTTACCTGCTTTTTTTGAAATCGATATTAAAGATTTAGATATTGATGACACTATTTTGGTAAGAGACATCAAAGCACCAAAAGGTGTCAAAATAATCGATGCAGACAGAGTTGCGGTAGCTGGAGTGGTTAAAGCTAGATAATGACTTTAGTTGCCGGACTTGGTAATATTGGCAGCGAGTATGAAAACACAAGACACAATGTCGGTTTTATGCTCGCTGATTTGCTTTTAAATGACGGCGGATTTAGTAATGTCGGCGGGTCTAAATTTAAAGGCGAACTTTTTAAAAAATCTTCACTTCTTATTCTTAAGCCATCTACTTTTATGAACGCAAGCGGTATTGCTGTAAAATTAGTTTGTGATTTTTATAAACCTGATCAAATTATCATTATTCATGATGATTTGGATTTAAATTTGGGAGCGTTGAAATTTAAAAATGGTGGCTCAAATGCAGGACACAACGGACTAAAGTCTATTGATACTCTAATTGGCACAAATTACGATAGAGTGCGAATTGGCATTTCAAATGATAAAAACAATGTAATTTCGCATGTTTTGGGTAAATTTAATGATGAAGAGCTAAATTTACTCGTCCCAGTATTAATTCAAGCCAAACAAGCAGTATTAGAGCTAATCTCATCAAAAGATATAAATTTAATTTCATCTAAATTTAGTCTAAAGGCACCAAAATGATACAAACTCCAGCTTATGTTTGCGAAGAAACAAAATTAATTGATAATCTCAAAATTCTCCGTCAAGTCGGCGATGAAAGTGGTGCAAAAGTGCTTTGTGCTTTGAAAGGTTTTGCGTTTAGTGGAGCTATGCCTTTGGTGGCCCAGTATTTAGACGGAGCTACAAGTAGTGGCTTGTATGAGAGCAAATATGCTAAAGATTTTAAATTTAAGCTTATTCACACATACAGCCCAGCTTTTAAAGACGAAGAATTTGATGAAATACTAAATTTAAGCGATCATATTGTTTTTAATAGTTTTAATCAATGGAATAAATTTAAATCAAAAGCTCAAAAAAGCCAAAAAAGCTTTGGTCTAAGAGTAAATCCCCAAATCTCATCAAGCCCAGTAGATGCTTATATCCTTGCTCAAGATATTCAAGACTAGGCATTACAAAAGCAAATTTTGATTTTGACGGAATCAAAGGAATTGACGGACTTCATTTTCACGCACTTTGTGAAGAAAGTAGCGAAGCTTTGGAGATTGTTTTAAAGGCATTTGAAGACAAATTTAATCCAGCTTTTAAAAACTTAAAATGGGTAAATTTTGGTGGTGGTCATCATATCACCAAATCAGGCTACAACAAAAACAAGCTTATCAAATTGCTTGGCGATTTTTCGCAAAAATACGCTCTTGAAGTGTTTATTGAGCCGGGCGAAGCTGTTGGTTGGGAGTGTGGTTATTTGGTGGCAACTATACTTGATATTGTTGATAATGAGCAACAAACTTGTATAATTGATGTCTCGCCTGAGTGCCATATGCCTGATACCGTGCTTATGCCATATCGCCCAGCGATCAAAAATGAGAATAAAAATGGCAAATTTGCTTATCGTTTTGGTGGAAATTCTTGCTTAGCAGGCGATATTGTTGGCTTAGCAGCAGGTGATCCGATATATAAATTTGATCACGAGCTCAAAATTGGCGATAAAATAATTTTTCAAGACCAGATTCATTATACGATAGTCAAAAATACGACATTTAATGGCATAAAACTACCAAATTTGATTATGCAAAAACAAAATGGCGAGTTTGAAATAATTAGAGAATTTGGTTATGAAAATTTCGCTCTTAGAAATTAAATTTAATTCAAATTTGATATTTTCATAAACAAATTTAAACCATAAATCAATCTAAGCCGTTTTTTTTATAAATTTAGATAGAATTTCACGCTGTATGAATAAATTTAAGGATTTGCTATGGATTTCAAAGACGCACTTTTATTTCGTCATGCTTGCAAGGTTTTTGACGAAAATGCTAAAATCTCACAAGATGAGTTTAATGATATTTTAGAAGCTGCGAGATTGTCTCCGTCATCTATGGGTATACAGCCATGGGATTTGGAGATTATTAGAGATAAAGATTTGCGTTTAAATTTACGCCAAGCTTGTTGGGATCAAATTCAACTCACAAGTGCAGCTGAAGTCGTAGTAATATATGCCAAAATTGCTGATTTGGATCCAAATAGCGATTATATCAAACAAAGAGTTAGCTCTAGAAGCGATAAAACTAAGTCCGAGCAAGAGGCATATTTACAAACATACGCAAATTTAATTCGCACAAATATAGGTCAGACACCCGATCTTGTTTATTCATGGGCTAGGGCTCAGTGTTTTTTAGCCGCACAAAATATGATGATGCAAGCGGCATTTTTGGAGATAGATACTTGTCCAATTGAAGGATATGATATAAATAAGCTCAACAAGGCTCTAAATTTAAACGACCCAAATCAAAAAAGAGTTGCTTTGATTTTGTGTTTTGGCAAAAGGATTCGCCCAGCACAAGCCAAGCTTAGACGCACTTTAGATGAAATAATAAAGTATAGATAATGCCAGCTGGTGACGATCAAGAAAAGACCGAAGAAGCGACCGAGAAAAAGATCGATGACGCTCGGAAAAAGGGCAATGTCCCCAAATCCCAAGATATGGCTGGGTTTATTACCTTGCTTGTGGGTTTGGCAGTTCTTTTTTTTATGATTGGATTTATTTGGGAACATATTTATAAGGTTTATGTGTATTGTTCAAGCCTTTTTGGGCAAGAATTTGATACTAAACTTATTGCCAAAATCTCAATCCGTATAATCTTAGAAGTAGTTATAATAGTCTTGCCGATTTGTTTGATTGTTATGATTTTTGGTATTCTTGCAAATGTAATGCAGTTTGGCTTTATTTTCAGCACTCACCCAATCACGCCAGATCTTAATAAAATCAATCCAATCAAAGGTTTGGCAAATTTGTTCTCAATCAAAAAGCTAATTGAGGGCATTAAAATTATTTTTAAAGTTGCAGCTGTATTTGTGATAACTTATTTTTTCTTTGCTGAGTTTATGAAGGAGCTTCCATATACGGTTTTGATACCTATTGAGAAACAACTTTTGTGGCTCAAAGAAAAAATGCTGATTTTAGCGGCGGTTTTGTTGTTGTTGTTTTTGTTTATCGGTGTGATTGATGTTTTTATCACGAGATTTCAGTATTTCAAAAACCTAAGAATGAGCAAACAAGAAGTAAAAGATGAGTTTAAGCAAATGGAAGGCGATCCGCAAGTCAAAGCTAGAATCCGCCAACTCCAAATGCAAGGTGCAAGGCGTAGAATGATGCAAAATATCCCCACAGCTGATGTGGTCATCACAAACCCTACTCATTATGCTGTGGCTTTAAGATACGACAAAGAGCAAGAAAGTGCTCCAGTCGTGCTTGCAAAAGGCATAGATTTCATCGCACTTCAAATTCGCAAAATCGCTATAGAGCATGGTGTTCAAATCGTGGAAAATCCACCTTTGGCAAGGGAGCTTTATAAATTGTGCGATCTTGATAGGCAAATCCCACCACATCTTTTTGGTGCTGTGGCTGAGGTGTTAAGCTTCGTTTATATGAGCAACAAAGAAAAATTTGCTTCAAAATTAAAATAAAGGATTTAGATGAAAAAGAAAATTTTAATTTGTGTTTTGTTTGTGTGTGCAGCTTTGGCTTTGTTTTTTGGCTTAGATACTAATAAAAACGAAGCAAATTTAGTCATAAAATGTGCCCAAAAATACCCAAACTACGAAACCACACAAAAATTAGAATTTGAGATTTGTATAAATGACTAAATTTGCTTAAATTTAGCCCAAATTTACTCTCAAATTTGTATTTAGAGAGTAAATTTAATTAAAAAATTAGTCCGTCTTCTTCTTGGGTTTGAGCGGCGTTTTCTTTTGGTTTTGGCAAAGGAGAAGTGCGAGTATAAATCTCGTCATTGCCTTTATAAACCCCGTGAAGCACACCAGAAGGCTTTTGAAATGTTTTTCTCATATTTGGAAATTCTCTCAAATATCTACTCATAAACATATGAAAAGCTGGAGCTGCTGTAACACTACCACTTTCTGTGCGTTTCATAGGAGTGTTATTGTCATTGCCATACCAAACTATAGCTTGAATTTCTGGAGCAAATCCGCAAAACCAAACATCAATGCTATCATTTGAAGTGCCTGTTTTGCCTGCGATTTCTATGCCTTCGATTTTGGCTCTTTTGCCAGTGCCGTCTTCTACTACGGATTTGAGCATATCTATCATCAAATAGGCTTGTTGTGGTTCTTGGATTTTTTTGCGTTGGTTTTTAAACTCCATTTTTGTGCCATTTGCTTCTGTTATGCTTTTGACCAAAATAGGATTAGAGATTGTTCCAAATCCTGCAAACATCGAGTATTGCTTACTAAAATCCACTATACTTATACCAAAACTCCCAAGTGCGATAGAAAGATCTCTTGGAATATTTGAAAAGCCTAAATTTTGGAGCTCTTCTAAAGTTTTTGCTATACCCATATCGTTTAAAAGATTGATAGTGGCTAGATTTCTAGATCTCATAAGAGCTTCTCTAAGTGTGATAAATCCCATAAAATCGCCACTGAAATTTCTTGGTTTCCAATCTTTTTGTCCTTCTTCTTCTGAGTCTGCGTCCGCTTCAAAGATGAGAGGCATATCTTTGACTTCACTTGAAGGATTTTCACCGCTATTTAGAGCAATTTGATAAATAAATGGCTTAAAGCTAGATCCGGGTTGGCGAAGACTTTGGGTGGCCCTGTTAAAATTGCTTTTAGCATAATCCACTCCGCCAACAAGTGCCAAAATATCGCCATTTAGTGGATTCATAACTACGATTGCACCATTTAGGGTTTCTAAATTTGCTTCTTGATCTCTTTTTAAGATTTCATTATATCCATAACGCAAAGCTTCTCTTGCCATATCTTGGACTTTTATATCAGCACTAAGTTTGATTGTATAACCACCAGTTTTGATGTCTTCAAAATATTTTCCTGCTTCTTTGAGAGCTTCATCTACTAAATATGGGGCTCTGTTTTGAGTGAGAGTTTCATCATACACAACAGGTATTTCTTGTGAGCTTAGGGCGTATTCTTTTGGTGTGATCCAGCCTAGATTTCGCATTCTTGCTAGGACATTATTGGCTCTTGAGAGCGATAAATCTATATGCTTAGTGGGATCATACGCACTTGGTGCTTTTGGCAGACCTACTAAAATAGCAATTTCTTTAAGAGTTAGATCTTTTAAATCCTTTTTAAAATATCCCAAAGCTGCAGTTTTGATGCCGTGATATTGGTGTCCGAAATAAATTTGATTTAAATATCTCTCTAAAATCTCTTCTTTGGTTAATAATTCTTCTAAGCGATATGATAAAATCACTTCTTTTAGTTTGCGAGTAAATTTTTTGTCTCTTGTAAGGACCATATTTTTGACAAGTTGCTGAGTCAAAGTAGAAGCACCCTCAGCTAAAGACATAGTTTGCAAATCTTTTATCACAGCTCTAAAAATCGCTTCAAAATTTACTCCATCATGCTCGAAAAACGCCGTATCTTCAATAGCAATCAAAGCTTCAATCAATCTTGGTGGTATTTCATCATAAGGCACAAATTCTCTATTTTCTTCATCAAATACATTTGCGACAAGTTCGTTATTGCGGTCGTAAATTTTCGTGGTTAGTTTTGGTTTGTAATCTACAATTGTAGATAAATCTTCGTGTATTTGAAAAGCAAAATATCCAAGCAAACCGACAACAACCAATGCTCCAGCTATGCTTAATCCAAAAATGTGTTTAAATTTGATAAATTTCATCATAAAAATGCCTTTAAATTTATAATATCAAGCCCCATTGTAGTAGTGGTATTGCCACTAGAGCTTAAAATATATTTTTTGTTAAATCCCTCAATGCTCATTGCTCCAGCTTTGCCTTGCCAGTCGTTGCTTTGCAAATATTGCTCTAAATCAGCTTCATCAAATTTAGCAAACTCATACGATGAAAGACTAAGCATATTGATATTATACGCTTTTGAAGTAAATTTCATAGCTGTCCAAACTTGAGTTTTGGCTCCACTTTGTAAATTTAGCATAAATCTAGCTTCATTTTCATCTTTTGCTTTGCCAAGTAATTTACCACTACAAAACACGCTACTATCAGCAAAAAGCACTCTATCAAATTTGTCTTTAAATTTAGCAAAAAATTGCTTTGATTTTTCTTCTACGATTGCTGTGGAGTAAATTTGCGGGTCGCATGGTGCAATTTTGCTCTCATCATAATCAATACAAATTTGTTTAAATTTGATGCCAAAATTCGTTAAAATTTGAGCTCTTGTGGGAGAATTTGAAGCCAAAATTATCATCAAAATTCACTCACACTTACGCCTAAATACACACTCACAAATGACAAAACAATATTCAAAGGCGTAAAATAATAACAAATCAAAATAAAATTTTCTTTTGTGATGATTATATCGTCATTTAAAAGGCTTTTTTTGGCTAAATTTAATCTATAAATCATATAGCAAATATTAACAATC
>JAGAZK010000245.1 GCA_017940085.1 Campylobacter sp. | reverse complement strand
CCACGAATTTTTTTCTTTACGCCGTAGAAGCGATATTTTTTAGGCGTGTTCTCACAGATAAAGTCAAAATTTTCGTTTGTCCATTTATTCCCTTGTGTGATTTTAAAATCATATTTTAAAAGCTCGTTGTTTTCTAACTCTGTGCGTAGCGTTTCGCTTGTTTCGCTTATGTTTTCACTACTTGCTCCGATGATAACGCAGTAGTCTTGTCTGTGCGTGAGTAAAAGCCAAAGGCTACCCGCACGGGAAATAATCGTAGTTTTTGCTGCTCCACGATAAGCTTCAAGCTCTAAGCGGCGGAATTCTTTGACAAGTTTGCCTAAATTTTTATATATAAAGCTGCGAAAAATAGACAAGTCTTTTGCACTTTCTCCGCCGAAATGGTGCGGCAGGTAGGTTTTGCAGAAAAAATAAAAGTCGTTTTGGGCTTTTTTTCTGCGTTTGCCGTCGTCGTCGTGGAGTAAATTTGGCAGGTTTTTGAGATAAGATTTTAATTCGCTAATTTCCATTTGAAACTGCCTTTGTGATCTCATCTGCAAATTCGGCTAAGAAATTTACCACTGCTTCATTTTTTTTAGAAATTGCCAAATTTGTAATTTTTTCGATTGTCAAAATCTTGGTTTTTAGCTCAATTTCTTTTTCATTTAGGTTTTTTGGAGCTTTGAGATTATAATAAGTCTTAGCATAAATATGAAGCTTTTCAAGAGTTTCATCGCTTAGCTCGTCGCTCTGGGCTTTTTGTAAAAATTTATCAAAACTACGAAAAAGAGAATTTAAAAAAATAGCTTCTTTTTGATTTAAATTTTGCGGTGTGCGTTGTGCATTTAGTCTGAGTTCTTCCCAAGAAATACCAGCTTGGGCTTCGTCTTTTTCTTTGTGATTATATATAGTTACGCGAGAAACGCCTAAAATTTCGGCGATTTGCAAGATATTTTTGCCCTCAATAAATAATTCTTTTGCAAGTGCTGTTATATTGTTCAAATTTAAACCTTTTAAAAAACCTTTTTTATTTGCGAAAATTTAGTGTAAATTTTTTTAATAATCGTTCCAAATGTTGATATTTATGATATTAAAGATAAATTTTTTTGTCAAAATTCGCACAATTTTTAAAGGATAAAAATGAAAAAATTAAGCGATATTGAGATTAGCTTTATCTCGCTAGTTAAAAATCCTGCAAATAAAAAAGGTTTGATTTTTAAATCAAGCGATAAAGAGCCTGAATTCCAAAAAGAAGTGATTTTAAAATCTTTGAGCAAGGACGGCGTGGCATACGGGATAGTTTATAGTCCGTATGAGCTAGATAGTCAAGGGGATTGGACAGATGAAGAAGAGATAAAAAAAGCAGCGCATAATTTTATGAAAAATAAAAATATCGCAAATATCGACACAGAACATAGCTTTATGAATGAAAAAGCTTTTGTGTGCGAAAGCTGGATCATAAAAAGCAATGATGATGTTTTTCCAAATTCACGCGGTGCGTGGGCTGTGGGGATAAAAATAAATGATGACGAACTAAAAGAGCTAATAAATAAAGGCGAAATCACAGGCTTATCAATGGCTGGATTTGCCAAAAAAACAGAACAAAATTTAGAAACAAATTTATCAAAAGGAGTGCAAATGCCACAAGTTGATGAACTAATCGCTAAAAACGCAGAGCTTGAAGCGATTATAAAATCTAAAGGTGATGAAGCAGCAGCTATCATCAAAAGTAAAGATGATGAAATTTCAGCTCTAAAAAATGAAATTTCCGAGCTTAAAAAATCGCATAAAAGCGACATTGTCGAAAGGCTCATAAAAAGCGGAGATATGCTACCAAGCAGAAAAGAAGCCACCGTGAGCTTAGATGGAAAAGCGTTTGATGATTATTGCGAAATGTGCCAAAACGAAGCTAAAAGCGTTTTGAGTAAGAGCAAATTTGACCCTGACGAGCCAAAAGAAGCAAAAGAAGATGAGCCAAGTGCTGAAATGAAAAGACTATTAGGTATTTAAGGAGAAAATATGAGAAGAGTTTTAGATGAAAGCTTTATGAAAGATGTGTTTGTCGGGCTAAAAGCGGTTTTTAACGGCGCGCTTGAGACGCAAAATAACGACTATGCGAAAGTCGCAACCGTCATCAATGCAGATACTCCGACTGTGAATTATACTTGGATAGCAGATTTGCCAAGTATGCGTGAATGGATCGGCGATAGAGTATTAAATGAGCTCAGCGCTTGGCAATATACTATCAGCAAAAAAGACTGGGAAGCTAGTATTAAAGTGCAAAGAGATGTCTTAGAATATGATAATCTCGGAATCGTAAAACCTAGAATCCAAGAGCTAGCAAGAGTTGTAGGAGAGCACTATAATTCTACCGTGTTTAAGCTATTTGAAGATAACGGCTTGTGCTATGACGGTGCGAATTTCTTCGGTGATCACACTGTGGATATAGGCGGTGCGACATTCACATTTTCTAATCAAGGCACAAACGAGCTAAATGAAGCAGGCTACAACGAAAGCGTAAAAGAAATGGCAAGACTTGCCAAAGAAAACGGAGCACCGCTTAGAATTCGTCCAAATTTGATCGTTGTTCCGCCTGAGCTAAAAGCAAAAGCAGTAGAGCTGTTTAAAAATGAGAGAAAAGCAAACGGCGCAAGCAATCCGCTTTTTGGCGAAGTTGAAATTTTGGTTGTGCCTGAGCTTACAGATGAAAAAAGCTGGTATTTGCTAGATACGACTAGATATGTCAAGCCGTTTATCTTGCAAGTAAATAAAGAAGCTAAATTTACTGCAATGGATAAGCTTGAAGATGAGAGCGTATTTATGCGAAAAGAGTTTAGATACGGCGTGGATACAGAGGACAATGTAGGGTATGGCTTTTGGGAACTAGCTTATAAAAATACTATTGCATAAAGGATAAAGCATGGGAAAGAATTGTGATAGCTTTGCAAAATTGCAAAAACATTTAGCCAAAAAAAGGGCTCAAAATACTGCGAAAAATAAACCTGCAGCAAAAGCAAAAGAAGAAGCAAAAGAAGAAGCAAAAGAAGAAGCAAAAGAAGAAGTGAAAGAAGAAGTGAAAGAAGAAGATGCACAACAAACTCAAACAAAGAGCGGCTCTAAATCTAGCAAACCAAAATGAAATCACAGATGAATTGATTGGGAGATGTTGCGAAGATGCAAATGAAATCAAAGGCACTCACATTGTGCCTTATTGGGTTTTAGAAGATTTCGCGTATATTCGTCTCAAAATTTATCTCAAAATAAATTTGAGCGAAGAAGACGCACTTTTGTATGAAAATGCTTTAAAACAAATCAAAAACTCGCCATTAGAAAAAAATGGCGAGGTTATAAATTCTGTTTTTAAAGCAAAAACACGCAAAGGCATCTTGGTTTGAAAATTTAATAAATTTTATGAAAGGAATAAGCTGAAGTATTTTGAGATGATTTTTTTGCTTCACTTGCGTTCGCAACTGCAAACAGAAGGCGTTTTTTGTTTCGCTTTGCTCACAACTGCAAAGCAGACAGAGTATGAGCGAATGAGACGGGCTTGAACGCCCGTTGCAGTGAGCGAATACGAATAATCGCCGAAAAGCACTCAAAAAACGAAGCGAGAAATGAATAAAATGAAATCGCTCTATGAAGCTTATGAAAATTTACACACTGCTTTGCCTGAACTAATCGACATTTCAGAGCGTTCAAATCAAAGCGGATTATATTTAGTTTTCAACGGCTCAAGCAAAATCGCTTGGCAGCTTGAAGAAGCTAAATTTAGTATATTATTGCAATCTCATAGCCTAAATGATGATAATTTTTGCGTTCTAAAAAAAATCGATGAGATCAAAAAAAAGCTTTTAGATCATGCTGATATTTTAGGCGATGATGTGGCAACAGAAGTAAATTTTGACGGGTTTAGAGATAGTTTGTTTGTTTATTCTTTGAGTTTAACACTCAAAATTTACAGGAGTTTAGCGTGAATTATCTAAATTTATTTAAAACACCGATTTTTAATATCGCTCTTGGCATTTTGGGGGTGATAATTTATATAGTTCATGTGTGGATTTTGAGTGATAAAATCGACAAAGCAAATCAAGATTTGCAAAACTGCGAACTAAAGCTAAATTTGCAAAACGCACAAATCAAAGCTTTGCAAATCAAACCAAGTGCGTTTAACCAGGACAAAATCAAAGAAATTCAAAAAATTTATCTAAAAGATGAAAAATGTGAGAGTGAGTTAAATGCGTATAAAAAAATGTTTAGTGCTGCTTTTTAGCGTTTTTTGTGTCGGTTGTGCTAGCACTCAAAATGAGGTTTTAATACCTATTAAATGTAATTTAAAAATGCCTTTAAAACCTGTTTATGACGGAAGCTTTGAAAGTGCAAAATCATTAATGGTGTATTTTTTAAAAGTCGAGCAGATCGCTAAAGACTGCACACAAAATTAAAGGAGAATTTATGGCAAGAGTTTTAGCCCGCAGTGGCGTAAAAATCGGACTTGAAAGTGTAAGCGGAGTTTATGAAACTCCTACTCAAGTAATTAAGTTGGCTGAAAATTCACAGCCTAAAGTGAGTTTTGATAATGTAGAACTTCCAAATTTTGGATATTACGGCGGCTCAAAAGAAATAATTACAATCGCAGATTGGGGACAAATGAGCGTAGATATTACGACATGTCTTTATAAAAACTTGGATTTTTATAAAAATCTTTTTGCGATTTGCAATCTCAAAAGTGAGATTGATGCAGACGGCAATACTGTTTTTACGCCGCATACTCATTCAGACAAGACTGCTTCAGTTGATTTGATTTTGCCTGATCGCAAATTTAAAGCTCAAGGTGCAAAAGCAAATTGGAGCATGAGCGGCAAAGTCGGCGATAAATTAGAGATGAAATTTGCTTTGCAAAGCTCATTTATTGAAGAAGTCAAAGGCGATTTTGAGAGTGATATTACTGATATTAAAGCAGGAGAAGCTCTAATTATTCGCAAACTTGGCGGAATGACAATCAATGGAGTAGATGTAAATTTAAGTGAGTTTAGCTTTGATATGGGCTGTGATGTGCAGTATGAAAAATTTACTAATATCGGCGAATTTCATATTTCAGATTATGATCCTAGACTTACGATTAAAATGAGATTAGAAAGAGGCGGCGAGAGCGGATTTAATGAGTTTAAGCTCGGCACGACAATGAGTTTTGAAGCTATTTTTAGAGATGCAGAACAAAATGATATTTTCAAACTCGTTATTCCAAAATGCAAAATCGCAAAAACGCCTGAATTTACCGACCAAGACGGGATTTATGTGATTGAGAGAGAGTTTATTGCACTCTCAGATCAAGGTGATGATAATTTTAAGTTTATTTATATGGATAACTAATGGAAAATATGGATTTAACAGGAATTAGTGCTGTAATGGCAAACTCAAATTCTTGGAATGAAGTCAGTGTGGCTGTGTTTTTTAGCATGATACTGCTTGGATTTGTGATTTTGGTGATGAAAAATCAAAACATTCAAAACGCCAAAATAAGCGAAGTCGTGGCTAAAAATACAGAAAGCTCGATTGAATTAAAAAATGCCATAAATTCGCTTGAAAAAGTCAATAATCAAATTTTGCGTGATATTGACAAAAAAACAGACATTATTATTAATAAAATCGACAAAATCCGCTATACTAGGAGATACGATGATCAAAACTGAGTATAAAATCAAATTTAGCATAGATGATGATGAGTTTAATTTAATCATCAAAGAGCCAAATTTAGAACAAAAAAAACTCTTAGAACAAAAAGCAAATGAGCAAAAAGACAAATTTATAAGCTTGGAGCAAAAAGCAAAAAATGAGAGCGAGTTAAATTTAAAAATCAACGAGATCAACGAGACAATTTTGATCAACAAAGATCTCATCAAAGAAAGCTCGCCAAAAGACAAATTAATGCTTTTGATTGAAAACAAAAATCTTATCAAAGAAAAAACGGCTCTTTTGAAAGATCTTGCCAAACTTTCAGCCCAAAACGAAATCATAAACACAATCAATGATGATTTAGAAAATTTGTTTAAATTTAAGCTTGATTTGCTTTTGGACGGTGTTGATAGAGATAAATTTATTAGTTCTATCAAAGCCAAAGGCATAAGCTATAAATTGGTTTGGCAATATTTAGATGAATCTATCAAGGAAGCTCAGGAAAAAAAGTAGCTAGATTGAAGGCTTTTGTAGCACAAATCAAAAAAAACAAAGCCCCGCCGCCTGAGCCAAAAGACGAAGAAGAAAAACGATATTTTGAAGAGTTTGGAATAGTTTTTTTAGAAGATGAATTTGAAAAAACTATTGTAAGTGCGTTTTTTAGGTGCATTGAATTTGACGAGTTGTGGCGAGTTAATGCCTTTGTGGTGGATAAATACGCCGCCAAATTTGAAATGGAATTTGTGGATTTGTGGGAAATAATGAGCCAAATGTGTGAGAGTTTGAATGTTTAGAGAAAGGGAAAAATGCGATTAGCAAACGGAATTGAGACTTTAGAGCTTGGCGTTACGGCGTGGAGATCTATTATAAATGATAATTTTTCTAAGTTATTTACAGCCCAAGAAGTCAAGGCTGAAATAGCTAAATTTAGCGGAGCTTCAAATTTGGATTTTTCGTGTAGATCTTTGAGCGTAGGTGGTCAAATCAGCCTCTCCCAAACTCAAAGCAACACTTCAAATTTAGATCTTGGCTCACTTGGTGATCCTGACGGATTTGTGCGTATCAAGCTTGGTAACGGCAAATTCGCCAAAGTGCCGTATTGGGAAGAGTAAAGCTTTATCGCTCTTTAAAAACAAATTTAAATTTATAAGGATTAAAAAATGGGATATGTAATTGGTGATATCGTAGTCGTAGTCGCAATGGTCGCAGCATATATGCTTACACCCGCACCGTCTTTGCCGCAATCAAGCCAAAAAGCATTAAGCTCAATCGATATAGCAACAAATTCAAATTCTCGCACGATACCTGAGCTTTTTGGCACGGCTGAAATTGTCGGCAATATCATTTGGAGCGGAAATTTAAGAAGCACAAAATATGAAGTGAGTTATTAGCTTCGGCTTTTTGGCTAAATTTGTGGAGCTTGATACTCGCTACCTTGCGACAGACGCTCTAGTCTGTCTCAGTCGTTCAAATCTACGCAACCACAAATTTATCTCAAAAATCCTTTGCTAAATGCACAAAAATAAGCAAATTTGAAAAATTTAATAAATTTATGAAAGGAATAGGTTTTAAGATGAGTGTATTTGATTTGATGGTGCGCATCAAAAATTTACTCAATTTTGACGGCTGGAGCGTAAAAATCGGGCTTGAAAATAGCCTAAATATTGATGATTATCCGATGATCCGTATTGTGCCGCAAAAAAATGCGATTGATGAGGGATTTGATAGTTGGGCTGAAGATATTTATTTTAGCGTTTATATTGGAGTGGAGTTTGATCCGCTAAATTTAGAAAGAGCTTATCAGAAAATTTATGCCAAAGAAAGCGATATTTATGAGATTTTGCACAATTTCCAATGGGAAGACGGCGGATTAATCAGATTTATCGATACTTCAAAATATGAAAATGAACATTTTTTAATGCTAGAAACTAGCTTTAAAATCCAAAGCTTTAGATTGAGATAAAGGAAAAACATGAGAGACGAATTTATAAATGAAATCAAATTTAACGAAGGCTTCAGTAGCAAAATTTATGAATGCTCAGTCGGCAAGGATACGATCGGCTATGGCTTTAAAGTGGATTGTTTAAGTAGTGATGAAATAGCTTTAAATGGCGGTAAAGTTGAGCCTATGCCAAAAGAAAACGCAGATAAAATACTAAATTTAAAGCTTAAAAAGCTAGAAAAAGAGGCATTTGAAGTATTTGATTGGCTAGAAAACGCACCGCTAAAAGTGCAAGAGTGCGTGATTGAAATGTGCTATCAAATGGGAATACCTGGTGTGAAAAAATTTAATCACACTTTGCACTACATGAGAACCGCACAATACCAAAAAGCCTATGAAAACGGCTTAAAAAGCCTTTGGGCTAAGCAAACACCCAAAAGAGCCAAAAGAGTTCTTGGGAAATTATTGGCTGATTTGTAAATCAGCCGGGCGTTTTATTTGATTTTAACACATTTTTAAAATGCGTTAAAATCTTTAGTCATTTTTTACATATCTTTGTTTAAGTCTATTTTGGATAAATAAACTTCTGCTATTAGTTCATTGTGCGTTAATCCAATACCGCAAAGCGTAGCCGCAGTCGCATTGGGCGAGTGTTTGGCGACAATACAGGTTTTAAGATATTTTTCATCTTTTTTGGCGATCGGCTCAGGAAATGCCATACAGCCTTTGTGATTTAAATATTCATACTCATAAATTGCTTCTTTCATTTTTCAATCTCCTTTATAACTTTTGCAAACGCATAAGGGATAGCAGGAATTAAGCTATTTCCAAACATGCCGAGCTTAACCAGCCTTTCGGAAATCCCATTATCTTTTCGTATATCTCTACAATCTCTTGCGTGTTTATATCCTTGTTTTTGTAGGTCTGAAATTCTGCTACATAAGCCGCCAAGCTCCCGGCGTGTCCTGTTAGTTGGTTTTTTAATTGCGAGTTTATCGAAAAACGGGTTAGTTTGAATTGATCTGATTTTGTCGGTGTAGGCAATAATATACAATCTTCTGCGTTGGTGTGGGTATCCAAAGTCTGAAGCCTGAAATATGAAAGCTTCGTATTTGAACCCATAGCTTTTAATTCTTTTTGTGAAAATTTCAAAAAATTCTCTGTTGTAGATAAGCCTGTCGGAATTCTCAAACAAGATATATTTTGCTTGTGTTTCATTTGCAATCCTTAAAATATGTTCAAACAACGAGCTCCTAGCCCCGTCAAATCCTTTTCTTTTGGCATTAGCAAAACTCAGATCTTGGCAAGGAAATCCACCTGTGATAATATCTACGCTATCTTTTAAATCACTCGCTTTTAGTTTCGTAACATCATCAAAAATCGGCACACCTTTAAAATGCGTATTTAGCACCTTATGGCAATTTTTATCAATCTCACAAAATGCGATAGTTTTAAAGAAATTATCGCTTTTGCTTTTTTGGTCTTTTGGCAACTCGTTAAAATCAAAATCGTCATAGTTAGCGGCTTCAAAACCCAAACTCATACCGCCTATGCCACTAAACAGGTCTAAGATATTTAAAGATTTCATGTTTGAATTATAAGTAATTAAATATGATTAATTTGTTTTGAGTGCAAAATAGGATTAATTTTATTTAAATTTTGGGTTACAAATCAAACTAATTTTTAATGCACAATTCTACAAAGTTTGATTTGTAACCCAAATTAGTTTGATTTCAAAAGCGAATTTATACTTTCAGTCGCAACTTTTAATTCATCAAGCCCTTTTTGAGTGGAGATTTGCTGATTAAAAGGGTGAAGTTCAATTTGATTAAGCACCGGTTTTACGGGGAATTCGTTGCATAATTCTTGCACTAAATTTACGCTAAAATT
>JAGAZK010000244.1 GCA_017940085.1 Campylobacter sp. | reverse complement strand
GTGCTAAGCCACCCAAATGGTAGGCATTGTAAATATTCGCTTTATGATGAAATTTGGTCGCTTTACGGGCGAAGTGCGGCGGTCGTTCATAGACTAGATAAAGAAACAAGTGGGCTCATAATGGTCGCAAAAAATTTGGCTTCTTTGAATTCTTTAAAATCACTTTTTGAAAATAGGGCGGTGAAAAAATCATACTTTGCTTTGGTGAGCGGGAGAGTGGAGCGAGAATTTGTAATCGATGAGCCAATAAGCGAGAGTTTAGAAACCGATGAAGTCGCTATCAAAATGCGAATTTGCGAAAATGGAAAAAAGGCGATAACCGAAATTTATCCTGTGGAAATTTTTGAAAATTTAAATGCTACTTTGATTAGGGCTGTGCCACTGACGGGAAGACAGCATCAAATTCGTTTGCATTTGTTTCACGGGAAACATAAAATTTTAGGAGATCCGCTTTATGGGACTGACACGGCGACTTTCGAAGCGATTTTGGACGAGAAATTAAGCGTGTGTGAGCGGATAAATTTAACAGGAGCTTCTAGGCTTTGCTTACATGCAGCGAATTTGCACTTCGAATTTGACGGCAAAATTTACGATATTCAAACGAAGGCTGATTTTAAAAGTGAGTTTTTGAAAGCGTTAAAATTTTGAAACAAAATGGATATAAAATATTGCCTCAATAAATTCTGTATTTATTACAAATTCCTAAATTTGATAAACTGATTGGTATTATGAAAAAACGGTAGCTAAACCAGCTAAAATTTGCAAATTTAAGTAAATTTTTAGGGGGGGGGGTACAAAATTGAAAAATTTTATTTGAAAGGATAACATGGAAGAACAAGAATTTTTAACATGTCCATTTTGTGGCAAAGATGACATAAGATTTGGTGCGATTGTTTGTGGTGATTGCAAGGCAGAGATTGCTTATGGTTGTTCGTACCTTGGGTGGTTGCTGGCTACGACAGTTTTATTGTTTATTGGTATTGAATATACTCAATACTCATTGTATATTAGCATATTTACTTTGCTTGTGGCAATATTTAAATTCAAAAAGAATCGTGAGCTAAAAGATAATCCGGAATTTATACGAGCTCAAAAGCATGTAAAATAAATCGATTTCAATTATAAATAATGGGCTAGATTGTTTTAAGAATTTTTTCTAGCAATTTAGCCCATTATTTTTTCTCGTTTAAAACTACGAACAAAATTCCGCCAATGCCTACAACTGCGACAATGGCGATGAAAACAATTTCAATTATATCAAGTGTGCTCATTTTTGCTTCTTTCTTTGAGTTGTCCGCACGCAGCACTAATATCTAGCCCCTTACTTTGGCGAATCGTGCAGGTTATGCCATGACACGATAGATAATCTTGAAATTTTATCATACTCTTTACGCTAGGGCGATTATACGGACTTCCTTCGTGTGGGTTAAAATATATCAAATTTACCTTTGCTTTTATGCCGTGAAGTAGCTTTACAAGGGTTTTTGCGTCGCCGGGGCTATCATTTACGCCGCCCATGACAAGATATTCAAACATCACTCGTTTTCGCATATCTATGGGGAAATTTCGCACGGCGTCCATAACCGAAGCTATGTTGTAGGCTTTGTTTATCGGCATTAATTTGGCGCGAAGCTCGTCGGTTACGGCGTGAAGTGAAATGGCTAGTAAAACG
>JAGAZK010000243.1 GCA_017940085.1 Campylobacter sp. | reverse complement strand
ATTGCAACAAAATTTATTTTGATTTTCGTCTAAAATAGCACCACTATCGTCAAATTCGCCTTTGCAATGTGTGCAAGTAAAACTTCGCATAAATTCCCTAAAAAATAATTTGCTGATTATATAAAAATTTAGCTTATTTAAATAAATTTGATTAAATTTGGAGCAAATTTAATCAAATTTGATTTAGTTTATTTAAATCTAATTTGATTTTTTCGTTATCAATCTCGCAAATACCACGATCTAGTATATTTTGGGCGATTTGTTTGGCTTCATCTAAAGAGTGCATTTTATAAGTGCCACATTGATAAATATTAAGTTCTGGAATATCATTTTGTGAGGCTACATTTAAGACGCTTTTCATTGAGTTTTCCCAAGCGTTTTTGACTTCTATAAAACTTGGTTTGCCAATCACACTCATATAAAATCCAGTCCTGCAACCCATAGGCGAAATATCGATGATTTCAGTGTTTTCGTCATTTAAAAAGTCTCTCATAAATCCAGCAAACAAATGCTCAAGCGTATGAGTGCCACGCTCACCCATAATATCAGTATTTGGTGTGCAAAATCTTAAATCAAATACGCTGATTATATCGCCATTTTTGGTATTCATTGTCTTTGCAAGGCGAACTCCTGGGGCTTTCATCATAGTGTGATCTACTTTAAAACTATCAAGCAACGGCATTTTTTGTCCTTTTGAAAATTTGTGTAATTGTAATAAATTTGTTGTGATAGTTTGATAAATTTGGTCAAATTTAATCTAAATTTGACCAAATTTTGAATAATTAATCTAATAATGGAGAGATAATTTTAACCCAAGCTTCAACTCTAGAATTTGTTTTGTCGCTTTCGTTATCCATATCAAGAGCAAGACCAGTAAATTTACCATCAATCACGGCTCTAGAATTGTCAAAATTATAATCGCCTGTATCTACTTGACCGATGATATTTGCACCTTTTTGGGTAAATTTTTCGTGCAATATCCCAAGAGCATCGCAAAATGAATCACTATATCCAGCACTATCGCCAAGCCCAAACAACGCAACAGTTTTGCCCCCAACTTCTAAAGCATCAAAATCAAAACTATCCCAATCGTCTTGCAAATCGCCGCTTCCCCAAGTCGAGCTGCCTACGATTAGAGCTTCGTATTCGTTGAGTTGAGAAGCATTTATATCGCTTACATTAAAAACATCGCTAATGCCTAATTTTGAAGCGATTAAATTTGCTACTTCTTCAGTATTTCCCATACTGCTACCAAAAACTACACAAGTTTTTTTCATTTTTCTTCCTTTAGTTGAAATTTGCCACAAATGCTGTAAGGAACTAGCCTAGATTTAGCATTTTGGGCTAAATTTAAATTAAAAAATTTATTAAAACCTTTATGTCTAGGAACTACGACAAAAACATCGTTTTGACAAATTTTGTGCTTTTGGCTCATCGCAAAAAGCTCACAAAATAAATCGTTTTCGTAATTTTGATCTATAAATTTAAAACTAGGAAGTAGCGAAAATATCGTTTTTCCGTTTTGTTTTAATTCTATAAAATCGCCATTTTGCTCTACGATTTTGTCTTTGTGAGTATTTTTGATACGCCAAAATACAAAATCCAAAAACAAATCATTGGCCCCAAAAATAAATCCATTTGCGAAAAATTGAATAAATTTCGCAACTTTATTTTTAGGCGTTTGAAATGTTTGGGGCAATGTTTTGCCTGACAAAAACGCCCAAATTATACTATTTGAAACACAACAAAAATTTAAATTCGCTCTATTTTGTTTTTTGAGATTTGAAAATTTAATCAAATCATAAGCACGAAATTTAAAAATATCATTCAAAGAATTGTAAATTTGAGCGTATTTTAAAGGTATCTTAAACTCAGGAAAGTTTGCATTAAACATACTTAAAAAGATTTTTATCGCTTGAGCATGATCTAGGCTTGACGGATAAATATCTTTTGAGTTTTGGATACCAAAATACATCTAACAACCAAATTTTCTATCTAATCCAAATACTTTGCAATACTCACAAAACATACAACTAACGCTTCTTTTGGCACAAACTATTGGAATATTTCGTTTTTTGGCTTCGCCTTTGATTTTTTTCATTGTGTTGTGATTTAAAAAGCTTGTTAGCATTACTACACACTGGGTATCATTTGGGATTGGTTTGCGATTGACTCTGTTTTCATTTCTAGCGTCCCAATGCTCAACTTTACTTGCTCCAAGATCTTTCAAAACTGCTCTTATAGGTGTGATTTCATCTGCACCGATTACTAAAACTGACATATTTTTCCTTTTATTGGTTTTGATAAGCGTTATTATAATTTAGTATTTCTTAGACTTTACTTATTTTGATTTCGTTTATCAAAAATATTTTTTTGTGTTACGATATGTTACAAATTTCATTAAATTTGATTAAATTTACAAGCAGTTTATCGGCTCAAATAAATAAATTTAATCAAATTTAGTTCAAATTTACAATAAATCATTTAAATTTGATATAATCGCTTAAAAAAGTTGTTTTATGAATAAATTTATTTTAATTTTTTTATTGATATTTAGTGCTTGTAGCTACAAATATCCAAATCAAGATAATTCCAAAAACGAGCTTTTGGCTTATACGCAAAAATACTCAAACACAGATGAGAGTTTTTTGATGATAGCTTCGTATTTAAATCCTGTTTTGGATAATGAGTTTTTAGACGAAGAAAACATTGTTTTAGCGGTTTATCCAAAATCAACCAAAATTGATTTAAAATCATTTGTGGTAAATAACCAACAAGCACAAGCTGTTTTGAGCGATCAAAATGATGAATTTGTCAAACTAGCTCCAATAGAAGTGCCTTGGGGAAAATATATCAAAATCAAAGCCAAATCCCAAGATACGCCAAATTTAGAGATTAAATTTAATCGGCTTTTACCCGAAGTACGCGGAACCTCTCGCCCTGTCCAGGAATCATTAACTCTGAAAAGAAATGCGAAATCTTTGTATTGGAACGCAAAATAGAAAGATAAACCACATAATTTGCCAAAACTCGTTTTGCGTATTCTCTACTCTCAGCATACGGAACTAATTCCATTGACAAAAATGGCTCATATTTCAAATCGTTTTTGTCATTAAATAAATGACCTGAGTTTAGCATTCGTCTTGTAAATCCAATACCGCCATTGTAGGCGTATCCGATAAAAATCGGATTTGTGAGATATTTTTCTAAATAATCCAAATGTGCGTTTGCAAATTTGTAAGAAATAATCGGATCAAACATAGCATCTTGCTCGAAATTTGACATTTTGAAGTCGTTTTTAGCGATATGATGGGCTAAAAACGGCATAAATTGCATCATTCCAATAGCATACGAGCTAGAAACTGCACTTGGGATAAATCTGCTTTCTTGTCTAGCAAGTGCCAAAATCAGAGCCTTTCGCTCTATTGATTTGGCTTCAATATGCTCCAAAAACGGCATCGGGAAATACGGGATTTGATAATTTTGTGCTTTTTCCATAAGATAACTATACTCGCCCATAGTATCTTTGGTATAAAAATCCTTTGCAAACTCGATTAATTCTTGTTTAGATAGGTGTTTAGCTTTTTCTTTTATGAGTTGCCAAGCAAATGGGTCTTTTTTGTCGTAATTATTTAATTTATTTCTTAGTGGATTTGGTATAGCGATTTTGATTTTTTGATCGCCATTTAACTCTCTAGCATAAATGCTGTAAATATTAGCATCATTGCTTTTGGAGAGTTGATCTAATATTTCTTGATCTTTGCTGATGAGATACACCCAAAAATCAGCCATATCTTTTTGCCCAATTAATGGAGCTTTGGCTGAACTTTGTCTAAAAAACTCAATCGCTTTGTCATCTTGATTTAGCTTAATTGCGTTTAAACCAAGTGCAAAAGTCGTATCAAAGTCTAAATTTGAAGCATTTACATCAAGTAAATTTGAGCCAAAATTGTCAAATTTATTTTCATAAACTACTTTATTTATTACATCTTTAAACCAAGATTTTTGCAAAATTTGATTGATAAAATCAGTTGGCAATTTATAAGCATTTAGAAATTTGTTTTTATCGCCTGAGGATACATAATATTTGTGATAAGCGTATAAATTCATACCTTTAATTGCTTGTGAGACTGGATTTATCATATCGTGATTTAAAATAAATTTACGCACATCTTGATCTTCTTTAAATTTATTTGCCAAGCTTTTTCTTTGTTTTTTACTGAGTGAATTTAATTTATCTACGCTTAGAAGTGATTTTTGGCAACTTAGACTTTCTTTTAAAAAATCTTTTGTGCAAGTTGGTTCTGGAGCTCCAATCACGCTCTCAACTGCGATTTTGAGTTTGCCAGAATATCTATAAATTTGTGGTTTTAGGGCTTGAATTTCTTCTTTTGTGTGATTTGATTCTTTTATATATCTATAAATATAATAATCTTTTGCAATTCCTTTTGGAGCAGCGTTTAACTCATCGTAAGTTAAAATTTTGCCCCAAATTTGTGTGCAAAATACAAGACTAAAGGCTAAGAGCAACCGCATTTAAAAGCCTTACTATAAACAAATCAACAAATTCAAGTGCCAATAAAATAATAATCGGAGCTATGTCTATGCCACCAAATACCGTTGGGATACGAGTTTTACGCACTAAATTATACGCTGGAGCTGTGGCTCTATACAAAAACTGAACAATTTTATTGTAAGGATCTGGATTTACCCAGCTCATAAGGGCTGCTGCAATTATTATAAAAATATATGCAGTGATGATTATATGGAGTAAATTTGCAATAGCTATTAAAAAAGTTTGTAAAATTATCATTTTATTATTTCCTTGATTTTGTCTTTTATAAGCGGATACAGCTCGCTAAGTTCTGGGCCGTGAGCTTCATTGGTTAGCAAAAATCTAAGTGGCATAAAGAAATTTTTGCCTTTTAAATTTGTTTGGGTCATTAAATTTGAACTAAATTCTTTGAAATTTGGAGCTAAATTTGGCATTTTTAAAATCTCAGATTTGAATAAATTTGCACTCTCTTGCCACTCATCTGGGATTTGTTTTGGAGCAAAAATCGCATTTATTTTGGCTTTGATTTGTGGGATTAGACTTGCTTCTTGGGTATAAAATCTAGCTAAATTTGGTTCAAGCCCAAGTTCTAAAAGCGTCTTATCATCTGCTCTTTTTATGTGTTCTCTGTTGATTTGAGCAAGTTTGTCTTCATCAAATTTGGCTGGAGATTTTGATAGATTTTTAATATCAAACCAAGTCGCCGCTTCATCAATACTAAAAATCTCACAAGGCGTTTTATTTCCAAGCAAAAGCAAATAATTT
>JAGAZK010000242.1 GCA_017940085.1 Campylobacter sp. | reverse complement strand
TTTTTCATTTTTTTCAAAATGCTCTTTTGATGAGATTCTATCAATCCCGCCAAAAAAACCTTTGTTTAAAAATAACGCCGTCTTTTTAGGACCTATAAGAGCGACATTTGCACCGGTTTGGAAATATTTGGTGCTATCTTTGCCTTCATCAAATTTGGCTTTATTAGCAGGATCGTGCTTGATAATGCACACTTTAAAGCCCCTCAAAATCAATTCATTTGCGATTTTTAGAACAAGAGTTGTTTTCCCGCTACCAGAAGCTCCGCTAAATCCGACAACTAGCCTTTTGATGATATGTCCTTTGCAAAAAGCATATTTTAACCAAATTTGACTTAGGGCGGCTTAAAATTTTTATGGGTATAATTAGATTTTTGATTATGGAGAAATATGCTTAAACATTTTTTTACAAATAGCTTTGGGATACTTACTTCTAGAGTGCTTGGATTTATCAGGGATTTGATGATAGCAGCAAGTCTTGGAGCTGGAATTTGGAGTGATATTTTTTTAGTAGCTTTTAAACTGCCAAATTTATTTAGAAGAATGTTTGGGGAAGGTGCATTTGTCCAAGCGTTTTTGCCAAATTTTGTCAAAGCCAAACAAAAAAGCTTATTTTTGAGTGAAATTTTGTTTAAATTTATAGCAATAATGCTTAGTCTAAGTGCATTTGTGATGATTTTCGCACCTTTTGTAACCAAGCTTATCGCATACGGCTTTGATGACGCTACACTCGCACTTGCTGTGCCTTTAGTAAGAATAAATTTTTGGTATTTGATATGTATTTTTGTAGTTACACTTTTTGCTTCAGTTTTACAAAACAAAAATCATTTTGCCACGACTGCATTTGGCACGGCACTTTTAAATGTCGCAATGATACTAGCTTTGATTTTGTCAAAAAATTTAGAACAATCAAAAATAGTTTATTGGCTAAGTTATGGCGTGGTAATTGGCGGGATTTTGCAAGTAATTGCACATATTTTGGCAATGATAAAATTAAATTTATGGCGTTTAGTTACGCTTGGTTTGGCTCAGTTTTTCAAGGGCAAAAGAGCTGGGATTAAGGGCTTTTGGATAAATTTCTCTCAAGGCATAATTGGAAGTTCGGCTATGCAAGTGAGTGATTTTATAAGCACGATAATTGCAAGTTTTTTAGTAAGTGGCTCAATTAGTTATTTATATTATGCAAACAGGATTTTCCAACTCCCGCTTGGTATTTTTGCCATTGCTTTAGCAACTACAATTTTTCCTAAAATCACTAGACAAATCAAGCTTGGCTCTGAAAAAGAAGCCTTAAATTTACTCAAAAAAGCTTTTGATATTTTATTTTTCTTGCTTTTATTTTCGGCTGTTGGCGGAGCAGTTTTATCAAAAGAAATTATTTGGCTTTTGTTTGAGAGAGGCGAATTTAGTGCCCAAAATACAAGCGAAGCTGCAATAGTGCTATCAATGGCGATGATTGGGCTTGTCCCATTTGGGCTTTATAGTTTGTTTTCAAAATGGCTTTATGCCAAATTTAAACAAAAACAAGCTGCAAAAATATCGGTTTATTCGCTTTTTGTAAATGTTGGTTTGTGTTTAGCATTGTTTCGTTTTGGAGCTGCTGGACTAGCTTTGGCTGGATCTTTGTCTGGATTATTTTTATTTTTAAGTGCGGTTAAAATTTTTGGATTTAAAGACTTTTTGGCTATAATTTGGAGTAAAAAAACGCTTTTAAGCATTATTTTAGCAATAATTTTTGGCATTTTTCTTTATTATTTGAAGGTATTTATTTATGCAAATTTATGACAGCAAACAAAAGAAAAAATTAGAGCTTATCCCTATAAAAGACAAATTTGTAAGTATTTATGTATGCGGACCGACTGTTTATGATGATGCACATTTAGGACACGCAAAATCTGCAATCAGCTTTGATTTGCTTAGACGCACTTTGTTAAATTTGGGCTTTGCGGTCAAATTTGTGCGAAATTACACTGATATTGATGATAAAATTTTAAAAAAAATGAGCCAGAGCGGACAAAGCCTAGAAGAAATCACAAATCGCTACACAAAAAGCTATGAAGATGATATGAAATCTTTAAATGTTTTAGCCCCAGACATTGCCCCAAAAGCGACAGAGTGCATAAAAGACATTGTTTGCTATATACAAGATTTGCAAAATCGTGGTTTTACTTATACTCTTAAAGACGGGATTTATTTTGATACAAGCAAAGATGAACATTATTTAAGCCTAAGTGCTAGAAAAGATGAAAATTTGCAAGCAAGAGTAGCTAATAATGATGACAAAAAAGATCCAAAAGATTTTGTTTTGTGGAAATTTGATGAAAATTGGTATGAAAGTGAGCTTGGCAAAGGCAGACCTGGTTGGCATAGCGAATGCGTAGCGATGATAAAAAAATATTTTAGTGGCGATGAAAATTACGAAATTGATATTCACGCAGGTGGTCTAGATTTGCTTTTCCCGCACCACGAAAACGAATCCGCACAATGTAGATGTGCTTATCAAAAAAATCTAGCAAAATATTGGCTACACAATGGATTTGTGCAAATTTCAGGCGAAAAGATGAGCAAAAGTTTGGGAAATTCGTTTTTTGTGAAAGATGCTTTAAATTTAGTCCCGGGTGAAGCTTTGAGATTTTATTTGATGAGCTCACATTATAGAGCCAATTTTAATTACAGCATTCAAGATTTGCTAAATTCTAAAAAAAGGCTTGATAAAATTTATCGTCTCAAAAAAAGATTAAATGGAGTTTTGGGCAGCGAAGTTGAGGCTAAATTTAAATCAAATTTACTTGAATTTATGAGCGATGATTTAAATATTTCAGGGGCTTTGAGTGTGCTTGATGAAATGCTAAATTTAGCCAACGAAAAGCTTGACAAAGAGCCTAAAAACAAAGCTTATAAGCAAATTTTAGTAGCAAATTTAGAATTTGTCTCAAATTTACTTGGGATTCTCAAAATAAACGAATTTGAGTGGTTTCAATGGGGTGTGAGTGATAAAGAAAAAATAGAAATTTCAAATTTAATCCAAAAGCGAAATGACGCAAAAAAAGAAAAAAACTTCGCTTTGGCTGACGAAATTAGATCAAAGCTTGAAAAAATGGGGATTTGTATAATGGATACTCCAAATGGCACTATTTGGGAGAAAGTATGAAAGGCGTAATATCTATATTTGCAAGATTTAAAAATTATTACAAAGAATATGCTTTTTATTTTATTTTAGCAATAATTGGTATGATTTTAGCAGGTGGTGGAAGTGCGGCTAGTGCGTATTTGGTCCAACCAGTGCTTGATAAAATTTTTATTGAAAAAAACAAAGATTTGCTTTATTTGCTCCCTTATGCTGTAATAGCTGTGTATTTTGCCAAATCAGCTGGGACTTTTATGCAAGCTTATTTTACAAACTACATCGGACAAGATATTGTTAGAAGATTTCGTTATATGCTGCTTGAGCGACTTTTGTATTTGGATATGGAATTTTTTAACAAAATTAGAACTGGGGAATTAATCAGCCGAAATACAAACGACATTGAAAGAATTAGGACGATAGTTTCTACAATAGTGCCTGAATTAATTAGAGAAATCATCACCATAATCGGACTACTTGGGGTCGTAATTTACCAAAGCCCAAAACTCGCATTTTTTGCTCTGATTGTATTTCCTGCTGCGATTTATCCGCTTTCAAAACTAGCTAAAAAAATGAAAAATTTATCTCGCAAATCCCAAGAAACGATTAGCGATCTTAGCTCAACTCTGAGTGAAATATTTTCAAATATCGAACTTGTCAAAGCAAATAATGCTGAAAAAAAAGAATTAACCAGATTTAGTGAGCACAATGAAAATTATTTTAAATTTAACATAAAATCAGTCAAAACAAATGAGCTTGTAAGTCCTATGATGGAGACTTTGGGAGCGATTGGACTAGCAGTTGTGATAATAATCGGCGGAACAGAAGTAATAAATGGCAAAATGACACCGGGTAGCTTTTTTTCATTTGCGGCGGCTTTGTTTATGCTATACACTCCGATAAAAAGGGTCTCAAGCTTATACAATAGATCTCAAGATGCAGTTGTAGCTAGTGAGCGAACTTTTGAATTACTTGATAAAATTCCATCAATTGTAGGTGGTAATTCAAATTTTCCAAGCGAAATTTATAATATTTCTTTTGAAGATGTGTATTTAAAATACGATAAAAAAAGCGTTTTAAATGGAATAAATTTCAAAGTAAATCAAGGGCAAATGATAGGGATTGTCGGCACAAGCGGTGGTGGAAAAACTTCGCTAATAAATTTACTTATGAGATTTTATGATCCAAGCTCTGGAAATGTGCTAATCAATCAAAATGATATTTGCGATTTTTCGCTAAAAACTTTAAGAGAACATATTGGACTTGTAACTCAGAGAATTTATATTTTCAACGACACAATAGCCGCAAATGTCGCATATAGTGGCAAATTTGATGAAGAAAAAGTAATAAATGCTCTAAAAATGGCAAATGCTTGGGACTTTGTAAGTTCATTAAAAGACGGAATTTGGAGCAAATTGGACGAATTTGGAGCAAATTTAAGTGGCGGTCAAAGACAAAGAATAGCGATAGCTAGGGCTTTGTATAAAGATCCAGAAATTTTAATATTTGATGAGGCAACTTCAGCACTAGACAACGAAAGCGAAAAATATATCTCAGATGTAATCCAAAGCTTTAGAAGCAAAAAGATTATTTTTGTTATAGCTCACCGTCTTTCAACTATCAAAAATGCTGATAAAATTTTAGTTTTAGACGGCGGAAAAATAGTTGGGTTTGACACTGAAGCAAATTTAGAACAAAACTGCCAAATTTACAAAAACCTAAAGACACTAAGTAATTAAATTTAAATTTAATAAAATAGGCTAAAATTTGGGCTTTAAAGGAAAATAATGAACTACGAAAATCTAAAAAATGTGCTGTTTAAATTTGATCCAGAAATTGCCCATGAAATTGCAAGTTTTGCTATGAATTTGGGATCAAATTTGCCAATTATTTCAAATCAAATCAAAAAATCATTTTCTTATAAAGACGAAATTTTATCACAAAATTTGTGTGATATTAAATTTCCAAATCCTATTGGGATAGGCGGCGGATTTGATAAAAACGCCATTTTAGCAAAATCCCTAAGAGATCTTGGATTTGGATTTGTAGAAGTTGGCACAATCACTCCAGCTCCACAAAGCGGTAATCCAAAACCAAGATTATTTCGCTTAGTTAGTGAAAAAAGTCTCCAAAATGCTATGGGATTTAATAATCAAGGTGCTCTAAAAGCAAAATCAAGATTAGAAAAAATTTATCCATTTGAGCTTCCAATTTTTGCAAATATCGGCAAAAACAAACTCACAGCCAATGAAAAAGCTTTGCAAGATTATGAGTTTTGTGCTAGAAATTTAGATGAAGTTTGTGATTTTTTTGTGATTAATATTTCATCGCCAAATACACCAAATTTAAGAGATCTTCAAACAAATAAATTTTTAGACGAACTTAATAATGCCATAAAAAATATCACCAACAAACCATTAATTCTAAAAATTGCACCTGATATGAGCGAAAAAGACGCTATTGATTTGTGCTCAAAAGCAGCCGAGCTTGGCTTTAGAGCTGTGATTATAAATAATACTAGTATTGATTATTCTCTAAGTCCAAATGCTGTAAATTTCGGCGGTCTTAGCGGTGAATTGATAAAACAAAAAAGCAAAAAATTATTTCAAGCTGTATCAAAAGAGCTTTTTGGCAAAATTATTTTGATAAGTTGTGGCGGAATTGATAGCGTAGATGAAGCTTATGAACGCATAAAAATGGGAGCAAATTTAGTTGAAATTTACACAGCTTTCATATATCAAGGTCCAAGTATTTGCAAAAATATCAATC
>JAGAZK010000241.1 GCA_017940085.1 Campylobacter sp. | reverse complement strand
TCGCCTAAGTATAGGATTAGAAAATAGTGATGACTTAATAGCTGATTTAGATCAAGCGATTAAAAAGGCGGTTAAATAATGGCTATATTATCTACAAAAGGTATTTATGGCTTGATGGCGATTTTAGAGATTGCCAAAGGAGACAAACAAAATCCTGTCTCCTTAAAAGATATGTCAAATACAATCGGAGTATCTAAAAACTATCTTGAACAAGTCTTAAATATCCTTAGAAATGCCAAAATCGCAGGAAGTATCAAAGGATTAAAAGGTGGATATTTTTTGCTAAAAACTCTTGATGAGATTACATTTTATGACATATTTTATTTGATGGAAAATGATTTTTCTTTGGTAAATAATACAAATGTCAAAAACAATGAATATTCGCTCTTTTTCAAAGAATACAACGACAAAATCAAAGAATTGTTCTCAAATCCGCTTAGTTCTTTTGGGGATTATGAAAAACAAGCCAAAAAATATTTAAATTATGTGATTTAAGGATATTTTATGAATATAGCAAATAGTGTAAGTGATCTCATAGGAAATACGCCTATTGTTCGCATCAACAAAACCACGACTAATGCCACTATTTTGGCAAAAGCTGAGTTTTTAAACCCAAGTCATTCAGTCAAAGATAGAGTTGCTCTAAATATGATTAAAACAGCATTTGATGAAGGTAAAATCAACAAAAATAGCGTTTTGATCGAGCCTACGAGTGGAAATACTGGCGTGGGACTTGCTATGATAGCCGCACAGCTCGGTCTTCGTATGATTCTGACAATGCCAAGCTCGATGAGCGAAGAGAGACAAAAATTACTCAAAGCATTTGGTGCCCAGCTTATTTTGACCGAGCCAAAATACGGCATGAAAGGTGCGGTTGATAAAGCAAATGAATTAGCCCAACAATACGAAAATAGCTTTATCCCAAGTCAATTTGACAATCCCGCAAATCCACAAATCCACAAATCCACCACAGCTATTGAGATTTGGGAACAAACAGAAGGCAAAATTGATATTTTTATAGCTGGATTTGGGACTGGTGGCACTGTGAGTGGTGTCGGCGAGGCTTTGAAAGAAAAAAATCCGCAAATCAAAATCATAGCAGTAGAACCAGCCAGTTCGCCTCTACTTAGCAAAGGTGAAGCTGGAGCTCACGCAATTCAAGGCATTGGAGCAAATTTTATCCCAAAAAATCTCAACCAAAGCATAATCGATGAGTTCTTAACCGTCTCAAATGACGATGCAATCGCTATGGCTAAGTTTTTGGCACAAAAAGAAGGACTTTTGGTAGGTATTTCAAGCGGTGCAAATGTCTATGCCGCCACGCAAATCGCAAATTTGCCACAAAATAAAGGCAAAATCATCGTTACTACTTTAAATGATACAGGCGAGAGATACCTTTCTACCACAGTTTATGATTAATTTATTTAGCCTAAATTTAATCAAATTTGGGCTAAATTTGCTTACTAATTCCCCAGTTCCAAACAGATTAATGATTAAATTTAGTTAATTTTGAGCCAATATATTGCGGATTTTTTAAATTTATTTAAATTTGAGTGTAAATTTAGCCCAAATTTAGTATCATT
>JAGAZK010000240.1 GCA_017940085.1 Campylobacter sp. | reverse complement strand
TTCAAGTAAAATCTCGGCTTTTAGCGGTTTTGCGTTTTCATCTATTAAAATTCCTAAATTTGATTTTAAAGCAATTATGTAATTTAGTGCCGAAACTAGAAAATATCCGCTTCCCACAGCAGGGTCGCAGATTTTGATACTATCGATAACGGCGTTTAAATTTTTATAAATTTGAGCCCTATTTTCTTTGGCATTTTTTAGACTTTTGTAAATTTCATACTCCAAATCATCTAAATTTGCTAAATTTGAACCAAAAAATTCGCTAAATTTAGCCAAAACTACTTTGTCAATACTCTGCTTACACATATAGCTTGTAATGAAGCTTGGCGTGTAAAATGAGCCGTCTTTGTAGCCGTTAAGTCGCTCAAAAACTTGCCCAAGAACTGCCGAGCTAATAAGGTCTGATTTTGGCATCTCTTGTTCGTGGTTGGCACTCTCGCCAAAGTCAAATGCGTCTAAAAATTCAAACAGATATTCTAAAAATTTGCACTCGCCTGTGCGTTTTTTGTGATTTTCATCAAAAAGGCTTGTGTGAGCGTAAATTTGCATACAAGTGCTGTTTTCAAGGGCGTTTATGCTAAGCTCTTTTTCTATGCTTTGTTTTTGAAAAATGCTTGAATTTAGATATGGCAAATAGGCAAATTTGGATTTTTGGCGATTTTCATCGCTTAAAGGTTTAGCTAAAACGCTAAAAAACAGCTCGTGAAGCGTGTCGAAATCTGAAATTTTGGAATAATTTAAAAATTTCAAATTTTTATACTCGGAAATCCCCCCCCCGTTTGCAAATTTATTGAAATTTAGCAAATTTGTTTCAATGAGTTTTAAAAACAAAATTCTATTTAGCCATAAAATTATAAGTTGCATTGCGGTTTGGAATGCTTTATCTGGCGATGGCTTTTCAAGCTTTGAGATGATATTTTCAAAAAGACTTCCTTTTACGCCACTAGCTTCTAATTTGCCGTCTTTGCTTTGTTTTAAGCCCAAAATATACAAAAGTTCATCGTAGAATTTTTTGCTGATTTTGTTGGGGTCATAGCTAAATTCTCCAAACAAAAAATCTTTTGAAAATGCCTTGTAAAAGGCTTTTGACTTTTGCTCTTTTGTGGTGTTGAAATTTCTAATATCAAAATGAAGTGTTTTTAACTGCGGTTTTGCTTCGCTTTGCAAATCATCATCAAAAAGTGAGCCGTTTTTACTAGCAAGTTTGGTTAAAAAATCTTTTGAGTTTAAAATCTTTTCGCACTCTTTATAAAATTCATCTGTATTGCCCTTAAAAAGGCTGTTTTTATCGTTAAAATTTACATATAGTTTTTTAAATTCTCTGCTTTTGTAAAAAATTTCTTCAAATTCATTGGCTTTGAAAATATAAAAATTGTAAAAATCGGTGATGATAATAAATTTAATGCCAAAATTTTGTTTTTCTCGTTCTCTAAAATAATACAAAATGCACTCGTGCAAAGCTTTTTTGTTGGCGATTTCTTGGCTTATGAAATCATTTGAGCCTGACTTTTTGGCTTCGATGATAACGAAAGGCTCGTTTTCTTTTAAAAGTGCCAAATCAATCGCACTTTGTGTGCTGACGGCATTTTGGGCTTTTTCGCTGACGGCAGTAAAACCTAAACTTTGGAAAAATGGCTTTAAGGCATTTGCGACAATGGATTTTTCACTATTGTTTGAATTTGCGGCTAAATTTGATTTATAAATTTCTAATGCGTTTTTGAATTCTATTTCATTTTTGACTTCGCTTTGCCAAAAAAAGTTGTTAAAAAAATCGTGCGGTTTAAGCGAGTTTAGAGTTAGTTTCATAAAATGCCTTTTGATTTTTAATTGATTGAATTTTATCCAAATTTATAAACCAAATTTATTAAATTTAATCAAATTTACGACATTTCAAGGTGCATTAGCATCAAATCTTCGCCTTGAGTTACTTTGATATTGTTGCTTTTGCATTTTGGGCAAATAAAAATATTTTCAGTGATTTCGCCTTCATATGAGCAATCTTGACACAAAATAACCACATCTTGGAGTTTGGCTATAAGCTGTGTTTCATCACAAATCGTGCCTTTTTTAAATGTATCAAAAGCAATTTGTATATAATGAGGCTCCACGCCGCTAAGTTTGCCCACAGAAATCTCGACTTTGTGGATTTTAGTGGCATTGTTTTTCAAAGCATTTGTTTCGCAAAGCTTTAACAAATCTTGAACTATAGATAATTCGTGCATTTTTGTCCTTTAGCAAATTCTAGGCAACAACTCGCCTTTTGGAAGCTCTAAAAACCTATCAGCTCCATAAATATTTTGAATTATTACGCCTTTGTGGGATTTGGAAATTTCGCCAATTGTTCTTGCATTTGGGTTAAATTTAGTCAAAATTTCAAGCGTTTGTGGCTCGTCTTTTGGATCGACAGCAAGTATAAAAGTCCCTTCGTTTGCAAGTTCATACGCTTCAAAGCCCAAAAGCTCACAAATCCCCATAACCTCATCGCAAATTTTAATATTTTCTTCATAAACTCTAATGCCCAAACCAGAAGCACTCGCCCATTCGTTCAAAACAGCACTAATTCCGCCCCTTGTGGCATCTCGCATAGCAAATGGCTTAATTTTAGCATCCAAAATCGCCATAACTTCATCATTTAGCGGTTTGCAATCACTTTTTAAATCGCTTTGTAAATTTAATTCAGACCTAGCAGCCAAAATTACAGCTCCATGCTTACCAATATCTCCACTAAGTATGATTTTGGCATTATCTTTAAGGTTTTTTGTATTGATTTCTGATACGATCTCACCAATCCCAGAAGTATTTATAAAAATCTTATCACAACTCCCTTTTGGCACGACTTTTGTATCACCGCAAACCACGCTCACTTCAGCCAAATCAGCAGTTTGCTTCATACTAAGCAAAATTTCTTTCAAAAATGCGATTTCTAAGCCCTCTTCAATAATCAAAGCACAAGAAATATATTTTGGCTTAGCCCCACTCATACAAAGATCATTTATCGTGCCACAAACTGCGATTTTGCCAATATCTCCACCATTAAATTTAAGCGGAGTTACCGTAAAACTATCAGTGGTAAAAGCAAATTTAAAAGAGTTTAAATTTGGCAAAATAGCACTATCATTGCATTCACGCAAAATTTGATTGTCAAAAATATCAAAAATCAGTCCATTTATAAGGTGGTTCATTTCTTCGCCACCACCACCATGACTAAGCATAATTGTATTCATTTCAGGCTCTTTTTGTATATTTATAATACGCCGCACAAGCTCCCTCAGAGCTTACCATACAGCTTCCAACTGGATTTTGCGGATTGCAAATTTTACCAAAAATTTTGCAATCAAATGGCTTTGCCCTGCCACGAAGAATTTCTCCGCAAATACAGGCTTTGTTTTCTCCAGCACTCTCAACACTACAATCAAAAACTTTTCTTGCATCAATTTTAGCAAACTCATCTTTTAAACAAAGCCCACTCTGTGGGATTTCTCCAAGCCCACGCCACGAAAAATCACAAAGAGAAAAATATTTGTTGATTAGTTGCTTGGCTTTTTGATTGCCTTGTGGCTTGACTGCTCTTTTATATTCATTATATACTTCATACGAGCCATTTTCGTGCTGAGAGACCAAATTTAATATACTATCTAAAATATCCAAAGGCTCAAATCCGCTCACTGCAATTGGAAGTTTAAATTCATTTGCAAGTCCTTTGTATTCATCGCTACCTACGATTACACTTACATGGCTTGGTCCTAAAAATGCGTCAATTTGGACATTTTCGTCGTTCATTATGGCTCTTAGAGGAGCTGGGACTGTTACATGATTGATATGAAAAAATAAGTTTTTTAGTCCTAAATTTAGGGATTTTTCTATTACCACAGCTGTCATTGGAGTAGTAGTCTCAAAACCAATAGCAAAAAATATCACTTTTTTGTCTGGATTTTGAGCGGCGATATTAAGAATATCTAGCGGAGAATAAAGAGATCTAATATCCTTGCCTTCACTTCTTAATCTCATCAAACTTGTCTTAGAGCCCGGAACTCTTAGCATATCAGCTAGTGTGCAAAAAATCACTCCGTCCATAGAAGCTAATTTGATTGCTTCATCGATTCTAGATTTTGACATCACACATACAGGACAGCCCGGACCATGAACGAAATTTATATTCTCTCCTATAAGTTGGGGAATGCCAAATTTCATAATACTATGCGTATGTCCGCCACAAATTTCCATAATATTTAGCGGTTTTTTGCTTTTTTGTTTGATTAGATTGCAAAGTGCTAAGATTTTGTTTTTGTCGCGAAAATCGTTAATTAAATCCATTTAAGCCCAAATCCCCTTCGTTTTCATCGACAACACCATTTTGCATATCTTTTGCGATTTGCTCATAAATCTTCAAACTCTCAAGTGCGTAAGCTGTGTCTATTTTTTCCATAGCAAACCCTACATGAATAAGCACGAAATCGCCCACGCTCACAGGCTCAGAAATCAAATCCAAACTAACTCCCCTTTTGACTCCCAGAGTCTCCACAATAGCAAAATTATTTTCATCTATGCTAAGCACTTTTGATGGTATGCTAAGGCACATTATCTAAGCTCCATTTTCATTTTAAGATAATCAATCCATTTATCAACGCCTATATTTTTGATACTATCAATCTCGATAATATCGGCTTTTGGGTTGAGTTTATGGACTTGGGATTTGACTTCTTTAATATCAAAATTAAAATGCTCCAAAAGCGAAGTTTTGGTGATAATCACACAATCAGCTCTTCTAAACATTACTGGATATTTAGCTACTTTATCGCTACCTTCTGGCACACTTAATAACACGACATTTATATGAGCTCCGACATCATAAGCCGCAGGACAGACTAAATTTCCTACATTTTCTATAAAAACAATATCAAGATCATCAAGCCCAAGATTATGCAAACCCTCATGCACCATAAAAGCATCTAAATGACAAGTCTGACCTGTGGTGATTTGGTGAGCTTTTGCTCCAGCTTGAATAATTCGATCAGCATCTTTATTTGTCTCCAAATCCCCTTCAACTACGCCGATTTTAAGACCACTTTGTTTGATAGTAGTTTCTAAAAGCGTGGTTTTACCAGCACCCGGGCTACTCATCAAATTTACACACAAAATCCCAGCTTCATCTAAATGAGCTCTATTGTGCTCTGCTTCGTGATCGTTTTGACTAAGTATTTTTTGTATCACTTCAATAGTTTTTGTATCATTTAACTCTGGGTGAGAATGGCTGTGGTCATGAGAATGACCGTGTGAGTGATCGTGAGAGTGGCTATGAGTAGTGCCATCTGTATGAGTATGTTCGTGTGAGTGAATATCACCCAAAGTGCAACCGCAATCTTTACACATTTTGTTTCCTTATTTTAGTATTCAGGCACTGCTGCACGAGTTAAATTTGCAAATTTAACCCCTTTTAGTCCAGCAATATTGTCTTTAAAGCTCTCTACTTCTTTAACAGAGCCTTTTAAAATCATTGTTTCAAGGCAATTGTGATGATCTATATGAATATGATTTGTGCAGACAATTTCTACTTTGGCATCGTGTTCTATAGACATTTTTCGCATTACAAGTTCGCCTTCGTGATGATCATATGAGATCACCAAAACCGCAATTACTTTGGCATTTGAATCGCTCCAAGAATCCCTTGCGATTTTGTCTCTAATCAAATCCCTTGTAAATTCGCTTCTACTTGCGTAATTGCTTCTATCAATCATATCATCAAGTTTTTTAAGAAGTTGTGGTGGAAGTGAAACGCTAAATCTAATTACCTTGTCCATTTTTGCCCCTTTTGGGGCGAATTATACTCTATTTATCTTAATTTCAAATTGCAATTTAAATTTAATCCTAAGTTCAAATTTTAAGCATATTTTTGCTAATATTTCGCCTTTTAAGGAAAATAATGTCAAATTTAAATCACGAACAATATGCCGCAGCCACCGCTCCTTTGGGACACAATCTAATCATAGCTTCAGCGGGGACAGGCAAAACTAGCACTATTGTCGCTAGAATCGCACATTTACTAGATCTTGGCATTGATGCAAATCAAATTTTATTACTTACTTTTACAAACAAAGCCGCACAGGAAATGATTGCTAGATTAGGTGCTAAATTTGATCAAAAAACAATATCCAAAATCACAGCTGGCACTTTTCATTCCATCTCAAATACTTTACTCAAAAAGCTCGGCAAAGGCGTAATTTTAAAGCAACCCAGTGAGCTAAAAACTTTATTAAAAAGCTTGGTCGAACAAAGAAGATTTGACCATATTAGCGATATTAATCATTATGGCGGGGCTTATTTATACGATGTTTATTCATTATTTTGCAATTCTTGTGTTAATGATGAAAAATTTAGTCAATGGTTTAGTGTAAATTACGGCGAACAAGCTGTATTTGCCGATATTTATGAAGATATTTTGCGTGAATTTGAAGAAGAAAAATCCAGATTTAATTATGCAGATTTTAATGATCTACTTATCAAAATGCGAAATGAGCTAAAAAATGGTGCAGATATTAAATTTGATGAAATTTTAGTCGATGAATACCAAGATACAAATTCGCTTCAAGGCTCATTAATTGACGCATTTGAGACAAAAAGTTTGTTTTGTGTGGGTGATTTTGACCAAAGTATTTATGCGTTTAATGGTGCAAATATCGGGATCATTGGCTCTTTTGATCAACGATATAAAAACGCAAATATTTATAATCTAAATATAAATTACAGAAGTAGTGAAAAAATACTAAATCTCGCAAACAAAGTCATTTCAAATAATCCTAGATTGTATCCCAAACAACTTCAAGTAAGCAGAAATGGCGAGTTTAAATCTCCCCAGCTTATGATTTACAAAGACATAAAAGATGAATATTCACACATAGCTCAAATCATCAATGATACTGCATTTGACAAAACCCAAACCGCTATTATTTTTCGCAACAACTCAAGTGCCGATGGTATAGAAATCGCTCTTAAAGAAAAAAATATCAAATGCAAAAGAAAAGGTAGTGTGAGTTTTTTTGAAAGCAGAGAAATCAAAGCTCTTATCGATATTATCGGGATATTAGTCAATCCAAAAGACATAATGGCGTTTATTAGCGTATTTGAATACGCTAAAGGTATGGGAAATGCGAAGTCAAAAGATATTTTTGACAAACTTTGCAATATCGGTGGTGGAAGCGTGATGAAGGGCTTATTAAACCCGGATCCAAATGCCAAAATGAGTGAGAAAAAGGCGAAAAATTATGAGCTTGGATTGTTTGGTGATTTTGAACAAAGTGCTGTGAGTAATAAATTTGATAAATTAAATTTAGGCGAGTTTAAAAATCACAAAATTTTAAGTAGTGCAAATTTGAGCGAAGACGGGGCTTTGTTTTTAAAGGATTTGAGCGAATTTTTGCAAAACACAAAAAACAAAAAAAATGCTTATGAGATAGTAAATTTAGCTCTAAAATCAAATCTTTTTAAAAGGATTTGTGAAGTTTTGGCTACAAAAAGAGCGATGAAAAAAAATGGCAGTATCGATGAAAACCTAAAAAGCGAAAATTTACTCAAAATCAATTCAAAAGCCCTAGATTTGGCTTTTATGAGCAAAAATTACAGCGATTGCTGGTCGTTTTATAATTTTCTAACTCTTGGCAAAAGCGAATTTGACGAAGGAGATGGAGTAAATTTACTCACAGTTCATGCAAGCAAAGGGCTTGAATTTCGTCAAGTTTTTGTGGTGGATTTAGCTGAGGGCAGGTTTCCAAATTTCAAACTTATGAATATGGGCGGGAGTTTAGAAGAAGAAAGACGGCTTTTTTATGTCGCTGTTACTAGAGCAAAAGACGAGCTATATCTCACATACGCCCAAAAAGACAATATGCGAAATATAGAGTATAAACCAAGCGTGTTTTTAAAAGAAGCAGGACTTGTAAAAGAATAAATTTGGACTAAATTTACTTACAATAAATCATAAATTTATTGCTAAATTTAAGGACTAAATTTAATCAATTTGCATAAATTTACTTCAAATTTTGACTAAATCAAATTTACACATTGTTTGATTAAATTTATAAATATTGCCAAAATAATTTTGAGCTAAATTTATAAAACGCCATGCAGTTTTGGCATAAAAAATCGCAAAAATTGCGTTAATTAAGAGAAGTGATAAATTAATTAAATTTGCCCCAAAATTAGGCATTTTGATTAAATTTGTGATTTTTATTAGTGGCGCAGCGGACGGGGCTCGAACCCGCGACCTCCGCCGTGACAGGGCGGCATTCTAACCAGCTGAACTACCGCTGCACCTAGAAGTGGTGGTCGCTATAAGACTCGAACTTATGACATCTACCTTGTAAGGGTAGCGCTC
>JAGAZK010000239.1 GCA_017940085.1 Campylobacter sp. | reverse complement strand
AGGCACTTTGTCTCGTGGGCGATATGAGTTTAAAATAGAGAATGAAAAATTAGGTGGCAAAGTGATTGGCTCTATTTCAAAAAATACTGATTTTTTATTGTGCGGTCAAAATGCTGGTTCTAAACTAGACAAAGCCAAAAATTTGGGCATAAAAGTGCTGAGCGAGAGTGAATTTGAAAGCCTAAAATGAGAGCTGATCAATTTGTTGCAAACACACTAAATATCAGTAGATCCAAAGCAAACGAGCTTATAAAAAATCAACAAATCAAAATAGATGATAAATTTATCTCCAAATCAAGCGATGAAATAAAAAATTTACAATCCAAAATAAGCTGTGAAAGCGAGATTTTTGTGAGCAGGGGTGCTATTAAACTCAAAGGATTTTTGCAAGAATTACGCACTAAATTTGAATTAAATTTAAGCAATAAAACCGCTCTTGATATTGGCTCATCTACTGGTGGATTTGTGCAAATTCTTTTACAAAATGGTATCAAAAGCGTAACCGCACTTGATGTGGGAAATAACCAATTATCAGATATTTTGCGAAACGATGATAGAGTGATTGTGCGTGAAAATACGGATATTAGAGATTTTAAATCTACACCTTTTGATATAATAACTGCTGATGTGAGTTTTATTTCGCTTAGACATATTTTACCTAGCATTGATCGTTTAGCCAAAAATGATATAATTTTGCTGTTTAAGCCACAGTTTGAAGCTGGAATTGACGCCAAAAGAGACAAAAACGGCGTTTTAAAAGATCAAAAAGCATTAAATTTAGCCAAAAATGAATTTGAGCAAATTTGTTTAAATTTGGGCTGGAGATTTAAATTTAGTTCTCAGTGCGTGATAAAAGGCAAAAGTGGCAATCAAGAAAGGTTTTATTATTATGACAAAAAATGAAGTTAGAGCAGCGGCTATCGGGCATTTTGACGGCATTCACAAAGGTCATAAAGAATTAATCAAAAAATTAGGTCAAAATGGAGCTTTGATTATAATTGAGAGCAATAAAGCCAATCTTACCCCAAAAGATAGGCGAGAAGAGTATTCTGGTGTGCCTTGTTTTTATTATGATTTAAAAGATATTAAGGATTTGCGTGGCGATGAGTTTATAAATTTGCTCAAAGTTGATTTCGTAAATCTTGAAAAAATCGTTGTTGGGTATGATTTTAAATTTGGTCGTGATAGAGCGTGGGATAAATTTGACCTTAGAAATATTTTTAATGGCGAAGTTGTTATGGTAGATGAGTTTAGCTTTGACAATCTCGGGGTTCATAGCTCAGCAATTCGTAGGTTTTTGCGAGATGGCGATATTTATAGGGCAAATCGTTTGCTGGGCCGCGAATATAGTGTCAAAGGCGAAGTCATCACTGGTCAAGGGATAGGCAAAAAACAGCTTTTTCCTACGCTAAATTTGGATATTACGCCTTATATTATCCCAAAAGACGGCGTTTATGCCACTCGCACTAAAATTGACGATAATACTTACAATTCAATCACTTTTATAGGCAATCGTCTTAGCACAGACGGAGTTTTTAGTATAGAATCGCATTTGCTTGGCGTGAGTTTATTGCAAACTCCAAGCGAAGTAAGAACTTGTTTTGTTGATAGGATTAGAGATAATCGCAAATTTGATAATTTAGAAGATCTCAAAAACCAAATCCAAAAAGATATAAAAATCGCCACAAATGTTTCAAAAGTATGCGATTTAAGCATAGTTGATGAGGTAGCACATTCAAGGGATTTGTTTTGAGAGACGAAGTATTTAAAAAACCCATAAAAAAACAATTTGAATTTGATGAAAGTGTGGCAAGTGTATTTGATGATATGATAGCTCGTTCGGTTCCGTTTTATAGTGTAAGCACTGAGCTGATTGTAAATTTACTTGCCAAAACTCTAGCTAAAAATGCCAAAGTCATAGATCTTGGCTGTTCAACTGCAAATTTATTAATAAATTTAGCCACAAAAAGACCAGATTTAAAGCTTTTTGGGATTGATAATTCAGCTGCTATGATAGATATAGCCACAAACAAAGCCACTGCTTTTGGAGTGAAAATAAATTTCAGCAAAGAAGATATTTTAAGAGCTAAATTTAATAAATTTGATTGTGTGATTTTAAATTATACTTTACAATTTATTCGTCCGATAAAAAGAGCCGAGTTTGTGCGTAAAATCTATGAAAATCTAAACCCAAATGGTGTTTTTGTTTTTAGCGAAAAATTGATTTATGAAGATAAATTTTTGAGTGCAAATTTGATTGAAATTTATGAAAATTACAAAGAACAACAAGGCTATTCAGCTTATGAGATCGCTCAAAAACGAAAAGCATTAGAAAATGTGCTTATTCCATACACCCAAAAAGAAAATGAACAAATGTGTCAAGACGCTGGATTTGGCTTGGTTGAGTGTATTTTTAAGTGGGCAAATTTCGCTTCATTTATAGCACAAAAAGGCAAAAAATGAGTTTGCTTGATGAGCTGTATTTTTACAAAGCCTTAGGATACAAATATATTCGCCCACAAACTCGCTCAAATTTGATAAGTCCTAGTTTTGATGAATTAAATTTACAAATTAAATATTGCAATTTGTGTGATTTGTGCAAAACTAGATCAAATTCAGTCTTAGGAAGTGGCAATAAAGACGCAAAAATTATGATTTTGGGCGAATTTCCTGATTTAGATGAAGACAAAATCCAAAAAGCAAATTTACCCACAAATTTATTAAATTTAATCTCAAATCTCCAAATCCCACTTAATCAAATTTATTACACTTATATTTTGAAATGCACTCCACTAAAAAGCAAACACTCAAGAAAAATTTGCTACAATCAATGCCTAGATTTTTTCAAAAGCGAATTAAATTTAATCAAACCAAATTTAATCGTGGTTTTGGGTGAGAGCGTGTTTGAAGTGCTATTTGGCGATACTGGGTATTCTTATGATAGCATTAGAGGTGGGATTTTTTCGTATGAAAATACAAATTTACTCGCCACTCATTCACCCAAAATCGCTCAAAAAAGCCCAAATTTGACAAATGAATTTGCGATTGATTTGATAAAAATTAAGGATTTTTTATGAAAAAAAATATTATTTTGCTAGTTTTTTTGGCATTTTTTTTAAGTGCTTGTCAGACTAAATTTTTCCCTACTCCAAAAGAGCCAAAAGTTTGTGATTCTACTTGTATGCAGTCTTATATTGATCTTGGCGATATAGAAGGATTTTTGCAAAATTACAATCCTGAACTTGCTACGCCTTCTCAAAAAGAGCTTTTTGACAGATTTGGCGGAGATAGTTTTGCTGATAAATTTAAAATCGTAGGAGAAGCAAAAATCGCTGTTTTGATACCGCACAAAGTCATCAAAAGCTTTTCTGTTACGATAGCAAATAGTGTTTTGGCTTATGTAATTAATCAAAATTTAAATGTAAATGTTAGATTTTTTTATACAGGCGATGAAACCGCTGAAGCAATTGAAAAATCAATTTCCCAAATCAGAGCTCAAGGATATGAGCTTGTGATTGCTGCTGTTACTGATGTGGGACTTAGTGAGCTTGAAAAACACAGCGATTTAGTATTTTTCGTGCCGACTTTGAGCGGGGGAAGTTATTCGAGCAATATTATTTTTGGCGGTATTGATTATAACGAGCAAATTGATGCATTGCTTGAGCGTGCAGGACACAAAATCGTCATTTTTAGCGATGGTAGCAAACTTACTGAGCTTTTGAACTCTTATATTAGCCAAAAAGGCAATGTTACTTACTCTCAACTCGTTACTAAAAAAGTCAATTTTGGTGAAATGTTTAAAGACAACAAAGACATCAATGGCACTAGCGTGTTTTTAAATACTCCTTTGATCGTAAGCTCACTTCTAGCTTCGCAAATCCGCACTTATGATTTAGATCCAATAAATTTATTATCCACACAAATCAATTACAACAACGCACTTTTTAGCATAACCCAACCTGAAAATTTAGAAAAACTATATATTGCTAATTCGATTCCTGAGTTTGATCCAAAAATCAGTGCTTATGGCGATTTGTTTGAGCTAAATTTAGAATACGATTGGGTCGCTTATGCTTCTATGGTAGGAGTGGAATACTTGTATTCTAAGTATTTTGGAAATGTAAAAGAGCTTTTTGAACACGACATCAAAGGCAACAAAATTATTTACAAAACTAGAATTATGAGAGCAGACAAACACGGATTTTATTTATCAGAAGATTGATCTGGCATAGCTCTTATTAGGTTTTTTAGCACTTTTATAAAATACGGATTGTTTGCAATTCGTCCATTATAGCAGTTTAGCCCACGATAATTAAATCCGTGTTTGTCAAAACAGGTGCTCAAAATATACGCACTAAAAGCAATATTTACATCTGGTCTATATAAGTCTTGAGCTTTTAAGCCAATTGAGCGAAGTTTAGGTAAATGGACGGTGTTTATTTGCATAAGTCCTATATCAAATGTGCCATTTGTGTTTTTGTTTGTCGCCCACGGATCAAATCCGCTTTCAGTTTGAGCAATAGCGATTAACAATTCTTTTGGGACATCGTATTGGGTTGAGTATTTCTCAAACAATTCATCAAATGCAGACTCAGCACTCAATCCACTTAGTCCAAACACAATCAAACAAATTATTTTTTTCATTTCAAAAGCTTTGAGAATAAATTTTTGGCTTCTTCATTTAATTTACAAGGTTTTTCTCCGCTCAAAAACGCTACCGTGATTTGTGCGACAAAAAGTAGTTCATCGTCTCTAAAAATGCTTTGTTCTAAAATCATACTTGCATGATTTAATTTCAAAAGTTTGGTTTTTACTTCAATTATATCGCCGAGTTTGGCTGGTTTTTTGAAGTTTGCTGTGATTTTGCTGACCACAAAATGTGCTTCATCGCTAAATAAATTCAGCCCACTTTCAAAAATAAATTCACTTCTTACTCTTTCGCAAAATTTCAAATAATTACTATGATAAACAATTCCTCCACAATCTGTATCTTCGTAATAAATGCGTATTTTCATCTCTTAGCCCTTACAAAAAACAACGCCACTTGTGCCAAAAGCATAATTTTCATCGTAATCTCGCTCGCACCATGCACACTTTTAAACTCACTCGAAGCCGTAATTTCAGCTCCTAATGCTTGGGCTGATAGAATATAAGCTGTGAAATAAAACACAAAAAGCAAACTTAGCCCCAAAATAATCAAACTTATCATAAACGCACTGATTCTAGCTCTAAAGCTCTCATTTTTGTTTTTGATTAGATTTATTATCTCATATACAAATGCCAAAATGCTCACAAAAAGCAATATTTTATTGTAGCTCAAAAATACTTGCGTCATAAGCTGTCCGCTTTGGAAATGACTAAGCACATTCCCTCCGATAAATTCGCTTGGACGAAAAATAATTGGAGCCACCAAAATTCCAATACAAAGCTCAATCCCCACAATACAAGCGAGTAAAAATAAATAAATATTTGTGATTTGTTTCATTTTTTGCCTTTTAAACTGCTAAATTTAACCAAATTTGAGTGAATTTTGAATAAATTTGATTAAATTTAGCTGTATTTAGTTTTTGCTACAAATCCTCTATCAAATCCTGCTAAATCTTTGTAAAATTCGCTTTTAAAGCCAAATTTATCAAGCTCATTTTGAAGTGAAATTTTTTGATCATACCCAATCTCACAGCACAAAAATTTAGTTCTTTTTGCACTAATAGCGATGATTTGCTTTAAAATCTCATCGCCTTTTTCTCCGCCAAACAAAGCCAAGCTTGGTTCATTTTTCACCCAAATATCAAGATTGTAATCATTTGCGATATAAGGCGGATTTGAGACGATTATATCAAACTTTTCATTAATCCCGTCAATCAAATTTGTTTGATGAAAATCCACATTTGCTCCGAGATTTTTGGCATTAAATTTAGCATAATTTAGAGCATCTTTGCTAATATCAGTTGCAATTATTTTGGCATTTGGTAAATTTAACGCTAAAGTAATTGCGATTATCCCACTTCCTGTGCCGATTTCGCAAATTTTTGGCTGGTCAAATTTAGCTCCGATTTCAAGTGTTTTTTGCACTAAAATTTCAGTCTCAATTCTAGGTATTAGCACACCTTTGCCGACTTTGAAATCTCGCCCCATAAACTCGCAAACCCCACTTATATATTCAAACGGCTCACCATTTGCAAATCTTTCGCAAAGCTTAAAATATCCGCTTTCATCGCTTATTTCATCATTTTCTTTTAAAAACAGCTCATTTTGATTTAGTCCCAAATGCAAACAAGCTAGTTTTTTGGCGATTTTAATGCTCCCAAGCCTAGTTTTGGCTAAATTTAGAGCTTTAGCTATTTTCAAGCTCATTTATCCTTTCAAAAAGGCTCGGGTGCGAGTGATACACAAAGCTATAAATTTTGTGCGAAATCGGAAAGGCTTTATTTTCGCTACCTAGTTTTTTAAGTGCCAAAATCATATCATTTTTGTTTGTATTATCTGCACCAAATTTATCTGCACCAAACTCATGAGATCTTGAAAATGCTGAAATCAACGGCTCAAAAATCGCACTAAGCACAGGAGAATACAGCAAGAAAAATACTATCAAAGCTCCGCCATTTTCTTTTAAATTAAGTGCAGTATAAAAGCTACTTGGAATATTTCCCAAAACAAAAAACACAACAAAAAGCACAACGCCCATCAAGACAATATTTTTGAGCAAATCTTTGTGTTTGAAATGCCCAAGTTCGTGTCCTAAAACTGCTAAAATTTCATTTTGGGTGAGTTTTTTGATCAAAGTGTCAAAAAGCACGACTCTTTTTGTGCTTCCAAGTCCGCCAAAATACGCATTTAGACGATTGTCCCTTTTACTAGCATCCATTACAAACACGCCACTGCTTTTAAAACCACAACTCTCAAGCAAAGAATTAATCGAATTTGTCAAATTTTCGTCATTTAATGGTGTCATTTTATTGAAAATAGGAGCGATTAGAGTAGGGTAGATTAAATTTATAAGCAAAATCATACAAAATGCAAAACAAAATCCCCAAATCCACCAAAATTCACCCAAACTTTCAAAAATCCAAAGCAATAAATAAATAAAAATCCCACCAAAAATCACTATTAAAGCCAAACTTTTAAATAAATCAATCACAAAAAGCTTTGGTGTAATCGTGCTAAAGCCGAATTTTTTGTCTTTT
>JAGAZK010000238.1 GCA_017940085.1 Campylobacter sp. | reverse complement strand
TTTAGAATAAATTTGGCTTAAATTTATTCTAAATTTATCCACCAGCGACAAATTCTACAATTTCAATTTTATTTTGATCTTGCAAAATTTGTTCTTTCCAAAGTGATTTTGGGATTATGTTTTTATCGATTTCTACAGCGATTTTGTCTAGATTATAGTGTTGTTTTTGCAAAACTTCAAGCAAAGTCGTATTTGGGCTGATCTTCAAAGGCTTAGAATTAATATAAATTTGCATAAATAATCCTTTTTTAGTGGGCAAAATTATATTTTTTTAACTTTATATCAAGCTTAAGGGGTTTTTTTGTATAATCATAAAATTATTTTAAATTTTAGGTTTTTTATGAAAGAAGCAAAGCAAATTAAAGAAATGTTGCAATTACAGCAGCGATTAAACGATGATACAAACGGCGTTGGCTGGGAAAATGGCACTACGAAAGATGGCAAACTTATCAATTGGAAAAGGTGCATTTATATGGAATGTGCTGAGCTAATTGATAGCTTTCCGTGGAAGCATTGGAAAAATATCAAATCCCCAATCAATAAAGAAAATGTTGTTGTCGAGATAGTCGATATTTGGCATTTTGTGATGAGTTTGGGGCTAGAAATTGCCGCCCACAATCAAAAAAGCATCGATGATCTCACACTTGAGATTGTTTCAAGCAGTGGATTTATTGATTTTTGCAAAGAGCCTTTTAAAATGCAAGATTACAATGCTTATGAAATTGTAAATGATATAGAGATTATCATAAATACTTGCAGTGGCTTTAATATTGATTTTCTTGAGCTTTTGAGAATTTATTTTGGACTAGCTTTGAAATGTGAAGTAAATTTAAAAAAGCTTTTTGGCGTTTATATGGGCAAAAATGTGCTAAACAAATTTCGCCAAGATCATGGATATAAAGAAGGAAATTATATAAAAGTTTGGAATGGCAAAGAAGATAATGAAGTGATGAACGAGATTTTGGCTCAAAACATAAATGAGCCAGATCAAATTTATCTTGAGCTTGAAAAATATTATAAAAGTGTGAAATGATAGATATTTTAGCGATTTGTGTTAAAGATTTTTTTTCTAGAAGATTTTTGTTAATGTCAATTTTGCCATTTACAATGTCGCTTTTGCTATTTGGGTGGCTTTTGTTTGGGTTTGGCTCAAATGCTAGTCAAGAGATAATTTTATTTGTAAATAATATCAAATTTGTCCAAAATAATGAGTTTTTGAGCCAAATTTGCACCTCAAATATATTTGCTAAGATTGTGGTTTTGTTGTTTTATACTTTTGGTGCGTTTTTATCTTTGATGCTCGGAGTCATTTGTGCAGCCGTGATTTCAGGATTTTTAACTGATAGTGTAGTTAAATTTGTCAATCAAAAATATTATAATCTCCAAATCCAAAACAAAGTATCAAATTTACGCCTAGTTTGGATTTATTTTGGGATTTTAATCAAATTTAGCTTACTTTTTTTACTTTCTTTGCTTTTGTTTTTTATACCAATTTTAAATTTAATTCTTTTAAATGTGGCATTTTTTTATTTGTTTTATAAATTTATGCTTGTAGATGTGGCATCTTGCTCTCAAGACAGAGATCATTTTGAGCTCACTTTAAAAACAGGAGCTGGATTTTGGTTTAATATTAGTGCTTTGTGCTTTTATTTGGCTTGTTTGATACCGCTTGTTGGGCTGTTTTTTCAGCTTTTTTTTATAATGTTTTTTTCGCATTTGATTTTTAAAAATAGCGTAGGACTTTTTTCATGACAAAGAACATTTTGTTTGGTTTGTTTTTAGTTGCAATTATAGGTGCAATGTTTATCGATAGCAGTGTTGTTAGGATAATTTATGGCGTTTGTATATTTTTGTATGCAATGTCTGTGCTAAATGGAAGTTTGGGATTTTTTACAGGTATTGATAAATTTTTGCAAAAAATGACAAAAACAAGAGTCAAAGGCTTTGTAGTCGGTGCTACAATGTGCACCTTAATGCAATCAAGTGGTTTAGTTAGTGTTTTGGCGATTTCATTTTTGAGTGCCGGATTTATTACACTTTCAGCAGGTATTGCGATTATTATTGGGACAAATTTTGGTTGTATTTCTGGATCTTGGCTTGTGGCTGGACTTGGGGTAAAAATCAGTATAGCCAAATACGCTATGCCTATGGTTGTAGTGGGGCTTTATTGTTTGGTAAGCAACAAAAACACCATAAAAGGCATTGGGTATTTTATTTTTAGTATTGGGTTGTTGCTTTTAGGGATTGATTATATGAAATCAGGCTTTGATAATATCAAAGAAACAATAGATCTCTCAAAATACGCAATGGAAGGCGTTGCTGGGCTTTTGGTTTATACGCTTATTGGTATTATCATTACAGTTATTATGCAAAGCTCTCACGCTACGCTTACTCTAGCGATTTCAGCACTAAGTGTTAGCCAAATCACTTATGATAATTGTATTGCTATAACAATTGGCTCACAAATTGGAAGCACGATTATGTC
>JAGAZK010000237.1 GCA_017940085.1 Campylobacter sp. | reverse complement strand
CAAATTATATTTTTGCAGATAAAATTATAAATCAAAAAGTTTCTCCAAACAGAGTTTTAGTTGGGAATTTTATGAAATTATAATTATCTTTTTCATTTCCTTCAGTGTATATATCTGTACTACATTTATTTTGATATGTATCAAAATAACTATCATCGGTATATACAGGATAATCCAAACAAATAATAATAGTAATCACACAAGCAATAACTATAGCCACCAAAGATAATAAAATGCCATAAGGCCAAAATGTTTTTTTATTTTTTTCCAAAATTTTTCCTATAAATAAAGATTAAAATAACAATTAAAATTGTCGCATAAAGCGGGTATCTTAATAGATTTAAAAACATTCTATTTGAACTTCCAAGAGAATTTTCTAACTCAACGCCAAATTTAGCTGCTATTTTGTCTGCTATATCGCCACTTCCATTTAAGAGAGCTGCGTTATAAATATCTTTGCCTTTGCGAGACAAAATAGGCAAAATACTACCTGTATTTGTGCGTGGGCTTAGAACTTCTTCTTTGTCAAATAAACTCTCATCAGACATAAAAATATCCACTTTGCCACTATCTTGATTGAGATTTTTTGGACTCAAAGCCAAGACAACAAAAGGAGATTTTAGATTTTTTATATAATCTTTGCTAAGTTCTTTTAAAGACACATTATTTGGATTATTTAAAGTAAGCAAAACAAACTCAACGCCCGTTTTTGTCTTTAATTCTTGGCTGATTAAATTTACTTTTTCTACAACTTTTTCATTTAAAATCTTAGCTTCGTCAAAGACTGAGCCAAACGCAAAAGAAGAAAAAAGGGCATAAATTAATATGCCCTTTAAAATTAAGGATCTCATCCTATGAATAGATTATTGTTAGTCAATACAGACCAAGCAGTAACAACAGCCAATAGAACAAGACCTATAGTGATAACATATTCTAAAACACTTGCCATGTCTATTCCTTTACAACCATTACCTTACTAGCTTCTTCCATAGAGCTAAACATTTTAACTTGATCAGCACCTGTTAGAGTGTAAGGTTTTTGCATTACGCTTTGTTGAGCCATAATTCCCCAGCATGTAAGACCAGCTAAAATACTAAGCAATAATACAGTAGCTATCAACATACCTGTTACTCCATTTAGAGCAAATACACATCTTTTTGTATTTTCTTCCATATTATTCTCCTAGTGATTTTACATATTCGCCAAGTGCTTTTTCTTGAACAGAATTTAACACTCCAGAATCAGCAAAATTTGGCATTACACCGATACTACCAGCTTTTCCTCTATTAAGAACTTCAACTACAAACTCGCCTGAGCCATACATAGTAAGATCTGGTGCAGATCCGTCCATACCTTTGCCGTCTTCACCGTGGCAAGTGGCACAAGTAGCCCATTGAGCACGACCAGCTTCAACTAAATTTTCGTTAGCTGTTTTGCCGATAGCTGAAATTTCTTTTGCTACAAAAGCTGCAACTGCTTTAGCACCTTCAGCATCTACCATAGCAGCTGGCATTTCACCCAAAGGATATTCCATACCTTTAGAGCCTTTGTTGATTGAATCTTCAATAGCTTTTTCTGTTCCCCAAGCTCTCAAATCAGCTGCTCTGCCTTCCATACCATCTGCTGTCAAGCCGTGGCAAGTAGCACATTGGACAAAATAAACTTGAGCTCCCATTACTTTGAGTTCTTCTGGTGTTACGCTTGCAAATTTATCTTCAAAAGCTTTGTTATACGCATTAACTTCTTCGTTATACTCACCGATTTGTGAATATGAATTTAATGGATACCCAGCTAAGAAATACCACAAAGCCCATACTATTAATAATATGAAGCTTATTGCCCAGCCAAATGGAATAGCATTGTTGTATTCTTTGATACCATCCCAACTGGCTTCAGAAAGTTCCCCACCTTCTTTTTTGACTTTCATAAGTGCAAACAACCTTGCACATACGACAAGCGTAAGCACTATAATAGCTATAGCGCCTATAATGGTGAGCAAATTTACTTGATCGTTTAAATTAAACCATTTCATTTTTCTTTACTCCTATTAGCACGGTCATCATCATAAGTATTTTCAACAATATCATCGCTAATACTATCGTCTAAAGCCAATCTGCTGTATTTTTCATAATCCCTTCGACCAGTTTTTTCTGATCTTTTTAAATGAAACCAGTAGCTATATAACACAACTACCATAAACACAAGCAGTATAAAAAAGCCATAAGCTTGCAATTCTCTCATTGTCTCAATACTCATCAAATTTCCTATTTTAAGCTGTTTAAGTATGCTATCAATGCTACGATTTCGCGAATTTCGCCATTAGCAAAAGCATCTTTAACATCTTGATCTTTCATTTGATCAACGATAACCTTAGCTTCTTCTTTTACTATTTTCTGAGCTTCTTCCCAAGTGCCTAAAACTGGCATTCCTTCCATATCATAAGGCACATTAAATACTGCTTTGACAGTTACAGCTTCTGCGTAAGCTGTTTCTATATCAGCGTTGTTTGAGAACATATGAGCATAAGCTGGCATGATAGAGCCAGGAACTACGCTTAAAGGATTTTTCATATGATTTTCATGCCAATCAGCACTTCTATAGTTTCCTACACGCATAAGATCTGGACCTGTTCTTTTAGAACCCCATAAGAAAGGTCTGTCATAAGCAAATTCGCCACTTACTGAGTATCTACCATATCTATCTGTTTCTGATTTAAATGGTCTGATAAGTTGTGAATGGCAAGCATTACAGCTATCTTTAATATAAACATGTCTTCCAGCAAGTTCTAAAACACTATAAGGTTTTGCATTTACTGTAGGTCTTGCATTATCAGCAAAACTTGGCAAAATCTCAACTATACCAGCATAAGCTATGATAATAAATGTTAAAACTGCAAAAAAGAATGGATTTTTTTCTAACCAACTAAACATTCATTCCTCCTTATGCAGCCATCGGCGAAGCATTTAATGGCTCTTGTTCTAATTTTCTTGCCGACATAGATTTAATAATGTTGTATGCGAACATAAAGAAGCCAATTAAGTATAATAAACCACCAATAGCTCTAATCCAATAATAAGGGATCAAAACAGTAACTGTATCAATGAAAGAATAAGCAAGAACTCCATATTCATCTGTAGCTCTCCACATCATACCTTGTGTGATACCTGCTATCCACATTGAAGCAAAATACAAAACAATACCTGTTGTTTGAATCCAGAATTGTGCTTCCATTAAAGATTTTGAATAAATTTCTCTTTTGAAAACGCGTGGAGTCATATGATACAAAGCAGCCATTGTCATAAAGCCAACCCAGCCCAAAGTTCCATCATGAACATGTCCAGGAATCCAATCTGTAAAGTGTGCTATAGCATTTACTGATTTGATTGAAAGAATTGGACCTTCAAGTGTAGAGAACATATAGAATGTGCTTGCTAAAACCATAAATTTAATTAGCGGACTTTCTCTTAGTTGTCCCCATTCGCCTTTCATAGTAAGAAGAATATTAACAGCAGAACCCCAGCTAGGCAAGATCAAAACAACTGAGAAAATTGAACCCATTGTTTGCATCCAATCTGGAACAGTTGAATAAATCAAGTGGTGTCCGCCAGCCCACAAATAAACAAACATCAATCCCCAAAATGAGAAAAGAGAAAGTTTATATGAGAAAACTGGTTGTCCGCTTTCTTTTGGTAAGAAATAATAAATTTGAGCAATAATAGCGACAGTAAATACAAATGCAACAGCATTGTGTCCCCACCACCATTGAACCAACGCATCGTTTGTTCCAGCATACATAGAAACTGAATGCAACCAGCTTCCCATTCCAGAAACTAAGCGAGTCGGAACTTCCATATTGTTAAACAAATAAAGCATTGCAACGCCAAGGAAAGTGGCTATGTAATACCAAAGTGAAATATAAAGAGTTTTTTCACGGCGAATTCCAATTAAACCAAAAATTGAAACACCAAACAAAACCCAAACCACAACCACAAGTATATCGATTGGCCATTCTAGTTCAGCATATTCTTTTGAAGTTGTAACACCTGCAAATAAGCTCACAACTGCCAAAGCAATAACCAAAACATAAAGCCAAAAATGTAGCTTACCTATAAACATAAGGAATTTGCTTTCACTCATGGATACTTTAAGCACCCTTTGGCCCACATAATACCAGGACGCAAATATACCTGATAACATAAATCCATAGACCACACCATTTGTGTGAAGCGGTCTTAAACGACTAAATGTTCCGTATTCACCTGCTATATAGTTTAGATCAGGATAAGCCATTTGAAAAGCAATCAAAGAACCTATACCCATACCAACTATACCAAAGATGATAGTAGTGAACATGAAGTACTTAGCGACCGAAAAGTCGTATTCTAATGCATTACTTGGTTGCATTAAGTCCTCCTGTTAGATTTGTTAAAAAATAACAAGTGATTTTAAAGTAAATATAATTTAAATTTTCTTAATAAGATAAAGATTGTATTAAATATCTTAAAATATGCAAAAAACAATAAAATAAATATAAATTTGCAATAAATTTATTATAAGGTATTGATATAAATTTGCTAAATTTAATATAAACAAGGATTAAATTTACTCACAATTTGGCATAAATTTAAATAGCAAATTTAAATAAATTTAATCAAATTAATAAATTTAAATTGCCAAAAAGCCCAAAAATGACAAATAAATCCCGTATCCACACATAAAAATACAAGATAATAGCGTAGCAAATTTACTAAATTTAGCGTTTATTAAATTTGAAGCATATCCCAAAAATAACATTGCTGGAAGTGTGCAAATACCAAAAATCAGCATTATTAACACTCCAAGTTTCAAATTTGCTGCACTAAAAGACAAAGCCAAAAAATAATAAACCACTCCACAAGGCAATAATCCATTTAAAAAACCCAAAATCCCAAAAGCAAAAAGCCCTTGTTTTTTTGAAAATATCGCAAAAAGTGGCATTATTAAATTTGATATTTTTTTGTTTTCTATAATAGAGAGCAAAAACCCTCTTTTCCAGATCGCCAAGCCAAAAATAAATAAAAAAATTCCAACAAAAAAATAAACAAAACCTTTTTGAGATATGCTTAAAATCACTTTTGAGCCAAAAAACGCAAATGCTGCTCCAAGCACACAATATGCTAAAATCCTACAAATATGATAAACAAATCCATAACTCATAGCCTTAACTTGGCGTAAATTTTTGATTTTTGAATTATATGCAATTACAAATCCGCCACACATTCCCAAACAATGCGAAAAACTAGAGATCAAAGCGACACTAACGACATTGCTAAGAGTTAAAAAATCCATTAAAGGCTTTCTAAAAACTCTTTAAACAAATACTCGCTTTCATGCGGTCCAGCACTAGCTTCTGGGTGGTGTTGGACTGAGAAAATTTTGTAATCTTTGTATCTGACGCCCTCAATCGTGCCGTCAAATAAATTTCTATGTGTAATCTCAGCTACACTTGATATTTCTTCAGGGACATTGTAATTATGATTTTGCGATGTAATTTCCACGCTTTTTGTGATCAAATTTTGAACTGGGTGATTTGAGCCGTGTTGTCCAAATTTGAGCTTATAAGTCTCAAACCCAAAAGCATTTGAAAGAAGTTGATGACCCAAACAAATCGCAAAAATCGGGATTTTAGCTTCAATTATTTTTTTAATTTCTGCAATTTCATTTTTTAAGCTTTTAGGATCGCCCGGACCATTGCTTAAAAATACGCCATTTATTTGAGATTTTTTGTATTTTTCTATCAAAACTTCGGCTTTTGTATTATGAGGATAAACTTCTAATTCAAGCCCAGTTTGGCAAAGCTCATTTAAGATATTTCTTTTGACGCCATAGTCGATAACTGCTACTTTTTTGCCAATTTTATTCAAATTTGAATAAGTCCCACTTTTAAAATCCCAAGTGCCTTTGTCGTGAGAATATGATTTTTTGGTGCTTACTTCACCCACAAGATCAATTTGGCTAATTGATTTAGCAGCATTTAGCATCTTTTTTAGCTCGTCTTTATCGCTAATTTGTGTTGAAATTATAGTTTTTTGGGCTCCATTTTCGCGAAGCATTTTTGTAAGAAATCTAGTATCTACATCATAAACCAAAAGCTTATTTTCTTTTTTGAGTAAATTTTCTAAATCCCCACTAGCTCTATAATTGCTATAAATTTTTGATAATTTTCGCACAAGCATTCCACAGGCGTGTATTTTACTGCTCTCAAAGTCATCGTCATTTACTCCGACTATACCGATTTCTGGCATAGTAAAGACTATAAATTGACCTGCATAGCTTGGATCTGTGATGATTTCTTGGTATCCGCTTAAAGATGTATTAAACACCATTTCGCCGACTTGTGTGCCCTCACCTATAGCTTTGGCTACTAAAAAAATATCATTTTGCGTATAAATATAAGCATTCATCAAATCATTCCTTGCTTTTGCAATTCTTCTACATACATTTTTTCAAACATCAAATCATATTCTTCTGTGCCAGGAATTAGCTTTCTTTTATAATTTTCAAGCCTTTCAGCCACCAAATCTTCAATTTGCTCGTATTTTTTCAAATACGATTCAATTGATGAATAAATCACATTTTTGGCTTTGTTTTCAGAAACATTATAATCAATCAAATCTTTTTTCCAAAGCACTTCTAAAATCTCGTGCGAAAGGTGCAAATACCGATCTTCGTATGAAACAATAAAATCAAAATCTTTAGCGAGTTTTTTCTTGACAAGCCAAAACATATTTTTTCTATCAATTTGCATAAAATCCATTTCATCTTCATTGCTCTCAAGGACTTCTTTGACTCTTTCTTCTAAGGCTTTTTCTTTTTTTATATCTGCTTCAAAAATCTCTTGAGTGGTCTGAACTATAGCTTCTACGCCACCTTTAAAAGATATAAAACCGCTTTTTGAAAGATCAAGTGCAATTTTGCGTGAAATATACGGAGCGTGTGGGAGTTTGATTCTCATATCGTGCCTTTAAATTTTTGCGTAATTTTAGCTAAAAAAATTTAATAATCTCATTAAAACACCAAATTTACGCAAATATTGCTATATCTTAAATCAAATAAATTTAATCAAATTTACTCATAAATTTAATCTCACCCAAATGCTTACAAATTTATATTAAATTTAATAAATACAAAGAAATTTGATTAAATTTGGCATTAAATTTAATCAAATTTAATCCAAAATGCACTAAATTTAATTAAATTTACTTGCTTGAATTTGCGTCGTTGAATAAATTTTTGTCTTTTAGAAGCTGGGTTAGCTCTGAAGCTACGCTTGGATCGGTTTTGGCAAGTATAGCTGAGACTTTTTTGGGTTGGAGATAAAATAAAATTTTTGCTGCTTCATCGCGTGGTAAATCAGAAATAATCGCCGCTGCTGGGCCGTCTTTCATCTTGGCATAAATCTCTTGGACTTTGTTTTGAGAAGCTCCATTTATGCTATTTAGCAATTCTTCGTTTCTTTCAAGCATTTTTTTGATATTTTCTTCTTTTTCTTCAAGCATTTTTTTGATATTTTCTTCTTTTGCCATGACTTGAGCTAGAGTTTCATTGGCATCTTTGGCTCTTTGGTTGATAAAATCATCTTTTTGTTTTAGAAGTGCTAGAGTGGAGGCTTTATAAGCTTCAAATTCTTCTTTTGCGAGATCGAGTTTTTCGTATTCTCTTAAGATTTCATCTTTTTTTTGTGCATAAACGCTTTCAAAATTTTGTGCATTTAAAGCACAAAAAATTAGTCCAAAAATAATTATTTTTTTCATCATTTGCCTTTCAAAAAAAAGTGCCTTTGTGTGGCAATCTCATCTAAAGCCAAGCTTTCTTGTTTTTTTAGCTTTTCAACTTTTGTCTTAATTTCTAAATCATGCAAATATTTCATTTTTTCCATATCCATATAAGCATTTTTGTGTTGATTTTCAAGATGAGAAATTTGAGTAGATTTAAGAGAAATTTGCTCACTAATCTGCTCTTTTTCTTCTTTTAGGATTTTATACGAACTCATAGCCACTTGCAAAGTAGCAAATGTGCCTTTTTTGGGGAATTCGCTATTTAAAATATCTTGTTTTGTTTTTTCTAAATCATTTGTTAGCTTTCTTTTTTCGAGCCTTGCAATAGCTAATTTATTTTCAATCATATCAAGCTTTTGCTTTTTTACTTTCAAAACTGGCTCAAATTTACTATTCATCTGATTATCGTGTCTTTTCTTTCTGGACTAGTTGATATAAATCCAATCCTTACGCCTGTTAGTTCTTCTATTTTTTCTATGTAGGCTTTGGCATTTGGCGGGAGTTTTTCAAAGCTTGAAATTCCCTTTATACTATCCCAACCATTTAGTTCTTCATATACTGGCTCGATATTATCTAAATTTGAAGGGAAATAATCAATAATTTTGCCATTTTGTTTATAGGCTTTGCAAATTTTGATTTTTTCAAAGCCGTCTAAAACATCTAATTTCATAAGCGCATAAACATCAACGCCATTTAGTCTTGATGCGTATTTTACGCTAACTGCATCAAACCAACCGCATCTTCTTCTTCTTCCTGTTGTAGTGCCATATTCTTTGCCTACTTCACACATCAAATCGCCCTTATCTGTGCTATCTTCGGTAGGAAACGCACCATTTCCAACTCTTGTAGTATATGCTTTGATGATTCCAATTACTTTGCCAATATTTTTTGGAGATAACCCAAGCCCAGTGCAAGCACCGGCAGCAACTGTATTTGAGCTAGTTACAAAAGGATAAGTGCCATGATCAATATCAAGCAAAGTGCCTTGAGCTCCTTCTAAAAGGATTTTTTTATTTTCATCAAGTTTTTTCCACAAAAGTGCGGTGGTATCAGTGATAAATGGACTTAAAATTTGAGAATATCTTTTTAGATCTAAAAGAATTTTATCGCAAGACGGGATTTCTATGTTTAGAGCATCAAAATAGGCTTTGTTAAATTCAAAATATTCAATTAAATTTTGGCACAACAATTCAGGATTTAAAAGCTCACCTACTCTATGACCGCTACGACTGATTTTATCAGCATAAGCTGGACCAATTCCTTTGCCTGTGGTGCCTATGGCTTTATCGCCTTTTTGTTTTTCTTTTGCTAAATCAATCAAAGAATGATGAGTTAAATTTAAATGAGCTCTATCGCTAATAAAAAATCTGCCTTGTAGATTTTCAAATTGTGCCATTTCGCTGATTAAAACTTCAGGATTTACCACAACTCCATTTCCAATAACATTTATAATATTTTTGTGCAAAACACCGCTTGGAACCAAATGCAAAGCATATCTAGTCCCATCAACCCAAATCGTATGACCAGCATTGTGTCCGCCAGAACTCCTACAAACCACATCATATTCGCTCGCAAGCATATCTACAATCTTGCCCTTGCCTTCATCTCCCCATTGGATTCCTACTATTAAATCTGCTTTATTCATCAATTTTCCTTATTTGAGAGTTTTTGTATCAAAGCGTCTGTAAATACCGCAAATCCAGCACAAACTCTGTTATCTATTTCGTATTGTCCGCCACTACTAAGCACAGCATTATCGCACAAAAATCTAAAAAATAGCTTATCATAATAACGCATTTTTGAATAATAAAGTGGTGCGAAAACTATATTTGTATTTATATTTTTAGCTAAATCACACATTGTTTTAAGCTCATTTTCAAGCTCTTTTGGAGCGATTTTTAAAATCTCTTGAATATCGTTTAAATTTGTCATTGAAACAAGCTTATTTAGCCAATTTATATTTAAATTTAACAAAACATCAATTTGTCCATTTTCAAATACACTAAGTGGTAAATTTAATAATTTACAAATTTGCTTAGGGATTTGGATGTTGCTTATTTGAAGCGTAGGTTTAATACCAAAAAAATCAAATAAATTTAAAGCAATTTTAATAAAATCATCTAAATTTTCGCAGTCTAATGCTTCTGCTCCGATTTGATAAATTTCATAACTTGGATAATTAAAAACAGGTTGGATATAAAATAATTTTTTTACATTTTGGTCTTTTATACGGCAAGTCATCAGTCTTACGACATCAAATGTGCTGTCAGCCCTTAAGCTTATTTCTTCATTTGTCGCATCAGAAAATCTTAAAAGCAAATTTGGATCTACGCTAAAATACTGATGATAACTAAAATATGGAGTAATAATCTCTTCAAAACCATTTTTTTGTAGCAACTCACTTGCTTTAAATTCAATCTGTCTTTTCAAAGAAGCATTTTTGCCAAAATACAATTTCGTCCCTTTTGGAATCTCGTGTTCAAATGGTAAATTTGTCTTCAAAATCTTCTCCACTAAATATAAGTAAGCATTTGTATTCTTTTGATTTTGAGCTCATCAAGTAAGCGTTCTAAAATCTCTTTTGAGTTGTGAATTTCAAAAATTTGCCTAAACAAGTCAATGCTATCTTGGCAAATTTGAGGCAAATTATCTACGCTGTCTTTTAGAGCTAAAACTACTTTTCTATAATTAAAATAATCAAATCCTTCTACTTTGGCTATCCTAGATACGGCATCTCCGCTTGTAAGATAATTTATTTTGTCTGATTGATATATTACAAATTCATAAAACTCAAAAGATTGTTGTTTGTATTCTCTGAGATTTAAATTTCTTTCAAATGTATGCAAAAATAAAGAAATTTGCTCTTCTTTTATAGGTTTGCCAATCAAATCACCTTGCATAAAGCTAATCCCAAAAGTCGTAAATACATTAAACACATGCAAATCTTCTACATGTTTGATAACTATTTCTTTTTTTAATTCTCTCAATTTTGAGACAATTTCTTGAAAATGTTTTAAATTTGGATAACTATCAAAAAGATTTACAGAAAATTTCTTATCAATTTTGACTTCATTTATAGGCAAAATATCAGCAATCTCTAGCATATTTTCATTGAAATCATCAACTATAAATTTAACCCCAAAAATATCATATTTATTCAATAAAGTAAGATCTTTTTTGATATTTGTGCTACTTAAAATATCACTTACTTCTATTCTAAGTCTTGAAATATGAGCAGAAGAGCTACCTATAAAATGGAAATTATCATTAAATGCTTGGAAAAAATCACTATTTACTAACTGATTTAGCGGGATATTTACACTCATAAACAGCGACTCATCATAGCTATTTAACACACTCAAAGATTTTTTAATAACCCAAATGCTGACTTCATTAAACCACGATTTTTCTTTTATGTCATTCAAAAAGTCATTTGGATAAATGATGTTATCGCCATCTCTTAGACGAATCAAAGCCTCAAAGCCAACGATTTTATTTTCTTTAGAATTACAAACTGGCTGATACTCAATAAAGAAATCTCTTTCGTCAAATTTATCTTTTGCAGAAAGAATTTGGTTGTAATATTTAACTCTGCTGTATTGTTCAAGATCGCAAAAAATAAATCTATTTTTGCCAGCTTTTTTGGATCTATACATAGCACTATCTGCTTGATTTATGAGTTCTGCTATGTCGTAATTGCCATCTTTTGCCAAAGTTACGCCAATACTAGCTCCAACTTGCATTATTTTATTGCTTACTACTATTTCTTGTCTAATTGAGCTAAGTAAATTAAATAAAATTCTCTCTAAATCTTCTTTATCTCTAAAATCAGTAACATAAGCTGCAAATTCATCTCCACCCATTCTTGCGACAAATCCAATATTTGCAAATATTTCTTTGGATCTTTTTGCAATTTCAACTAAAACACAATCCCCATAATAATGCCCAAAATTGTCATTTACATATTTAAATCCATCAAGATCAAAATAAATAAGTGCCAAATTTGAACCACTTTCTTGAGCAATTTGAATTTGTTTTTTGAGATGTGATAAGAAAAACTCTCTATTTGCAATCTTCGTCAAAGTATCAAAATATGCTTTTTTGCTAAGTTCTTCTTCATAGGCTTTTTTCGTAGAAATATCACTAAAAATAACAACATAATTTCTAATATTGCCATCTGAGTCTTTTGTAGCTAAAAAACTCACATCTACAGGGATTTTTGTGCCTTGTTTTTTGGTAGCAGTTGTTTCTTCGGTGTAAATATTATTTTTAGATACATATTTTACGATTATATCTTGTTTTTGCGGATCTAAAAACTGCTCAAATGATGGAATAATATTATTTTTAATCTCTTCTAATCCATATCCAGTAGTAGATACAAAAGCCGAATTTACATTCAATACTCTAAAATTCTCATCTGTAATCACCATACATTCTTTTGAGTGATTAAAAATATTATAAATCAAATCAAGTTCTTTATTTTTGAGAATATTTGCTGTAACAAATCTCATAGTCCCAAGTATGTAAAAATCTTTGTCTTTTGACTTTTTGCCTTTGATTTCAACCCATTCTTCAAGATTTTGAAGTTTTGCGATAAATTCAAAATTTTCTATTTGATCATCTTCGCAAAGATGTTGTTGTTCTATAAATATCTGGGCATCATTTTTAGAAAAAATTTCAAACAAACTTTCTTTTCTAATCGTATCATAAGCATTGAAATTGACAATATTTATGATTTCTTGCGGGATATTGTATCTTTTAGTGTCTTTATCATAGCTCCACGCCATAAATCTATGCAAGGATTCTTGTTCTTCGTATAATTTAATATCGTGTTTATACTTGCTAAAATACGAATCAAACTCGCCTACATTTATGAGATAAATCACGATTTTTTGGCTTTGTTTTTGCGAAAACATTTTGAAAAATTCTTGCGTAGAATCTGCTTTTTTGATTTGAACTATTTTTTCAAGATCTATTGCAAATAATTTTTGTAAATCAATATTGATTAAATTTGTGATTTTTTCTCTAGTTTTGATTAGTTTTTCACTATCATAGCCAAGATTGTGCAAAATATTATGCGATGCGACTTTGATTGTGCCGTATGTGTCGATTTCTAGATACACAACAGGAGAATCAAGAGAAAAACTTATATCTTGCTGATACATAGCGTTGTGTCCGCTAAATTTGTTTATTTCAGTAACATTTATAAAATACAAATCAGTGCTGTAAGATTTGTAATATTCATAATTTAACACAACACTTTTTAATCCAGTAGCAGTCATATGATGAACTACTTGTGGAGTTTGGGTATTAAATATATTATAAAGTCCGATATTTTGTATATCAAATATGTATTTTCTTAGCATTTCGTCTTTTTTGTAGCCATAAAATTCAATCGCTTTTTTGCTACAATCCAAAATCTTACCATTTTGTGCATCTACGACTAAGATTGGTAAATATTTGAAGCTAAGATTATAAATTGTCTTTAAAAAATTGTTATCTCGCATACCAGATGAATATTTATCATGAAGATTAAATATATTTTTGCCAAGTTTTTTGATTTCTCTTGTTTTAAAATCATTGTATTCTAGGCTAAATTTATTGATATTTAAAAGCTCTTTATTCATAGTTAATATAGGATTTACAATGGTGTTTTTTAGGTATTTATAAGTAGTCAAAAATGCAAACAAACAAATAATTGCACCAATTACCATACAAATCAAAAAAATATTATAATTTTTCCAAATTTGCGACAAATACGCCGCAGAATACACCCCAAGATCTATTTTTTGGCTATAGTTTGTTATATAAAATGCTAATTTCTTTTTATTTGTATCTATACCAAAATCCAAAGAATTGTTGTTTTTGTAATCGTCTTTTTTGTCATAAATAAAATAAATATTGCCCAAATCGCTGTGTATGAAATTACCAAGTTTATCGATAAAAACAGTGTCTTTGGTGTCTTTTAAAATAACTTCACTCATCAAGTCCAAATCCAAAATAGTCGCTATTTTGGTATTTTCGTCTTTTGGGACGATAATTATGATATTGTTTTTGATCTTAGAATCAGTTTGTCTAAATGTCTCTATCACGACTTCTTTGCGTTTATCAAATTTATAATTATCGATTATATCGTCATTTTGAGTATCTGTTTTGTGCAAAATATGCTCAATATCTTGACCAAACATTAAATAAACATCTTTTATAAACTCATTTGAATCAGCAAATTTGATTAAATTTATAATATCGTGGTCTGTATTTATGGATAAATTTCGTAAATTTGTCTCTACTGTATCAACTTCTCTAGAAATTTGATTTAGATATTTTTCATTTTGCAAATTTAGATTAAAATTTAAAGATTTTAGCTCGGATAATAAGATAAAACCGATCAAGAAAAATACAAAAACCAAGAAAAATACAAACACAAACCCAGTTCTATTTAACAAATCAAAAGAAAAAGAGTTTTTTTTGAGCATTTTTAAATCCGCTTAAATCTATATTAACCGCAAGATTTTATCAAAATTTGGCTAAATTCCGCTTAAAATCAAATTTACCAAGCAAAATTATCATAGCAGGAAGCAACAACAAAGCACTAAGTAGCATCAAAGCCATAACCAAATCTGTAAGCAAACCAAAATAAATTGTCGGCCAAAAATTGCTAGTAGTCATTACGCTAAATCCTAAAAATATAGAAAAACTCGTATAATACATAGCGTATCCTACGCTCGTATGACTTGCCGTAATCGCTGCTTTTATGCTTTTTGTGCGTCTTTCGATTTTGTATCTGTGGATATAGTGGATTATATTATCTACACCAATCCCCAAACTAATAGCAGCCACAGTTATGCTCATAATGTCTAAATTTATCCCGCAAAATCCCATTATTCCAAATACACCAACCAAAGGAATAATATTTGCAATAAGTGCCAAAATAGCAAATTTAGTGCTTTTAAAAACAAAAATAAAAGTTACAAAAAGTGCGCTCAAAACAATAGCCAAAGTGCTAATTTGTGAGCTTATAAGGCTTTGGAGCATTGTATTATAAAGCACCATAATCCCACTAACTTGAGCTTTGGCATTGTCATCTTTAAGCAATTCATCGAGATTTTTTCTTAAATTTTGCAAAAATTCATTTCGTCTAAGTCTTGGATCGCTATCTATCGTGCGAACACTAAAATGTGCTTCGTTTTTGTCTATGCTCACATAAGGGCTTAGAAGCAAACTTTTATACTCATCGCTCAAATTTTCATAAATCACAGCAAGACTAAGTGAGTCGAGATCTTTATTATCATTTAAACTTTT